>CANHGA010000044.1 GCA_947460085.1 Synechococcaceae cyanobacterium | reverse complement strand
CATCCATCCAACCTCAAGCCGCTAGCCTCCTTTGATGGGCGCAGCAGCTGAGACGAAAAGCCACCCGACAGGGTGGCTTTTTTGTTGGCTGTTTGTATTACGACCGATGGACATGCACCTGTTTCCAGGTTCCGTCGAGCTTCTGCCAGGTGCGGGTTTCGCAGCAGTTTGCCGTGACCGGTTCGCCGTTTGAGAGTTTCTGGGTGAGCCGGGTGTAGCTGAGAATCACCGCGTCTTCACTGATCCAGCGCACATGGGTGCCAGCCATGCTCACGTTTGGGGTGACTGCCTTGGTGCCTGGGTTCCTTGCCGGTTCTGTTGGCAGCTCAAAGTAGAACTGGTGGAAGTTCAGGCCTTGGGCTAAGACCCCATTGGTTTCTGCTTCAAAGCAGGTCAAGTCTTCGCTGCAGAAGCTTGCATAGGTGGCCCAATCTCCAGTCACCACGCTTTCCAGCATGGCCTGATTGAGGGCGAGGATCTCTCGATCGCGCGGGCTTTGGTTCACGGATTGAGCTGCAGGTCTTCGTACGTGCTGATTCTCTCAAATGAACCGTTATCCCGTCCTGGATTCCCTTCCCGATCACTGAATAGCACCTGCATCTTTGCTGCATGGGCTGCTTCGCATTCAATCAGTGAGTCGCTGATGAACAGGACCTTTGCACTCCCCACCCCCATCGCTTCGGAAATGGCCCGATAGCTGCCAACATCTTGCTTAGGCCCTGTTCTGGTATCGAACCAATGGCTGAAAAGGTTACGCAGGTCCCCTACCGTGCTGTGGCCATAGAGCAATTGTTGGGCTGCTACAGAACCCGATGAGTAGACGGCCAGTACGGCGCCCTGCTGGTGCCACCGTCTGAGGGCCGGAGCCACATCGCTAAATAACGGACCCTTTAGATCACCTGAGGCGTAGCCTTCCGCCCAGAGCAGGCCTTGCAAGTCTTTGAGTTCGGGCAATTTGCGGTCCTGCTTGATCAGCAGCTGGAGGTAGGCGACCACTTCCGCTCCTGGTTCAGCTAGGAGTTGTTGTGCTTCCGGATTACCGTCCTGCTTCCAGCTTTCTTCCGCTGCCGTTAGCAATTCGGCCACCGTTGCTTGGTCCCTGTGGCTCTCCACAAACGACGCAAGGTGCTTGGTCGCATAGGGGAACAGGGTCCCCGCCACAAAACTCACCGGGCAGGTGGTTCCTTCAATATCCAGCAGCACATGGCTGATGCCCTCCCTTTTCATTGTTCGTACCTCATGGTTTGAGCCGGGTCATCAGGAGTTGTTCGCGCCACTGGTTTTCCAGCAGGAATTCGAGGATTTCGAGATGGCGTTTGGCTACCTCGATATTGGCCCCCCAGGCGTACAACCCATGGCCCGCAATGAGCAGTCCATGGGGGGCACCTAGAAGGAGTGGTTGGGCGGTAGCGCTGAGGCGTTTGAGGTCTTGGTCGTTGGCCAACACCGGGATCTTCACTTCCTCTTCATGGCTCTTGATGCCATCGAGCCCCTTCAGCATCTCCAGCCCGGTCACCTTGATCCACCCTGCGCTTTCACC
Organism: Synechococcaceae cyanobacterium; assembly: GCA_947460085.1. Classification (GTDB taxonomy): domain Bacteria; phylum Cyanobacteriota; class Cyanobacteriia; order PCC-6307; family Cyanobiaceae; genus Cyanobium_A. The sequence goes on along the minus strand of CANHGA010000044.1, from coordinate 9,847 downwards.
GCTGGGGCAGGCCAGTTTCGAGAGCAGGGTTGCTGCTTGAGAGTGGGTATGGAGAACGGCACCGGATCCCCGGCTTTTCACAATCGCCAGGTGCAGGAGTGTCTCGGCACTGGGTTTGCCATTACCACCCAAGAGCTGACCATCCCCATCGACCGTAATCAGGTCTTCGGGTGCCACCAGGCCCTTATCCACCCCGCTTGGGGCCATCAGCAAGACCAAGGGCTCCTGATGCAGCACGCAGCTGAAGTTTCCCCCGGTGCCATCGCACCAGCCCCGCCTGTGAATTCCCGCCATCACGGCGCACAGGGCCTGGCGGGCTAGGGCCCCTTGGTCTTCACTGAATGGCAACTCCTGCGGCCCGAATCATCGCTGGAGTCAGTTAAGCGCCTTGGCAGGCATGGAGGCAAAACCCTCGGCGTCTAGTGCTGGCAGCTCGGACACCAGTGGCTGCTTCTGCCCCCCAGTTTCTCGCGGTGGATCGGGGTCCCGCAGCTGCGGCACGGTTCGCCCCCCCTCCGATACACGAGGGCAACACCGCCGTAGTTGCCTTTAGTGCCGGTTAGGTCCCGAAAGTCGCTGAAGGTGGTGCCCCCAGCGCCGATGCTCACCTCTAGTACCTGCACCAAGGCCGTACACAGGGCAGCGAGCTGGCCTTCGCTCAAGCGGCCGCTGGGGGTATGGGGCCGAATGCCTGCTGCAAACAGGGATTCATCGGCGTAAATGTTGCCCACCCCCGCCACCAGGGCCTGGTCGAGCAGGGCATTTTTGATGGGGCGGCTGGAGCCCTTGAGCTTCTGCTGCAGGTAGGAGGGGTTGAACGCCCCACTGAAGGGTTCTGGCCCAAGCTTCTTCAAGCCGCTCATCACCGATTCGAGCGGTTCTCCGGGGGGAACCCACCACATCTGACCAAAGCTACGGGTGTCGATAAAGCGCAGTTCCTGGCCCTGCTCACTCCAGAACTGCACCCTGGTGTGGCTGCACGGCGGCGGGGATGGATTGGCTGGATCGGTCTCAATCCAAAGGAACTGGCCGGTCATGCGCAGGTGCACCCCCCAATGGCCTGCAGCATCGCCTTCGCGCTGCAATTCCGCGTAAAGGTACTTTCCCCGCCGGCTCCAGGTGCCCAGGCGGCAGCCGGTCAGGGCCTGGCAGAAGCCTTCAGGATCGGGGGGGCTTGCGATCGCCCGGCTTCGGTGCACCACCACCTTGGCCACCTTGAATTGGGAGGTTTGCTGCTCCAAACCGCGCCGTACCGTCTCAACTTCGGGCAGTTCAGGCATCAGCCTCGGTTCAGAAAAAGCACACTAAAAAACCCGCAGCCCTCGGAGGGGCTACGGGCTTCCTGCCGGAAGGCTCGCCCTGGCTCAAGCCTTGCCTAATTCAAGCCTTGTCCAGCTCGGCTTCGGAGAAGTTGTTGGTGTTGATGCCACCTTCAGAGCCGCTGTAGCCGTTGTAGTTCACCTTGTCAAAGCGCACCACCACCGGGTAGCGGATGCCTGAGGTGTCGACCGAGGCAACGGTGCCGACTTCGTTAAACCAGTAGGACTCAGGACGCTTGATCCGAACCTTGTCTCCGCGGGAGATGGCCATCGCTTCGCTGTCAATCGTGTGGCTGTCGTAGGGAAGTTACTAGCTGCCGCTCGCCCAATACCCTTCTGCGTCACGATTCGTCGTCGTTGGCCGTGGCACGATCGTTCCGATCTGCTGCACCGTTGTCTCCCTTGGCCATGGACCCCCTTGAGGCGCCCACCCTCAGCCTTGAGCTGCCCGATCCCGACAGCGACACCATCAGCACGATGGAGTTCCTGGCGCGCCTTGAGGAAGCTTGGGCCGTTTGTGATCGTTTCGACCTCCAAACGGAGATTTGGCGGGGCCGGATCCTGGGTGCCGTGCGCGACCGCGAAAAGCGGGGCGGCGAGGGCCGGGGCACGGGGTTTCTGCAGTGGTTGCGCGAGCGGGAGATCAGTAAAACCCGGGCCTACACCCTGATCCAGCTGGCGGAGTCTGCCGACAGCCTGGTGGGGGGCGGTCTGCTGGAGGAATCCAGCGTGAACAACTTTTCCAAGCGCGCCTTCCTCGAAACCGCCCAGGCGGACCTGGAAGTGCAGCAAATGATCAGCGAGGCCGCCAATGAGGGTCAGCAGATCACCCGTAAACAGGTGCGGCGCCTCAGTGACGAGTTCACCGCCGCCACCAGCCCCCTGTTGCCCGAGGAAATTCGCCAGCGCACGGCCGAAAATCTGTTGCCACCGCGGGTGATTGCCCCCTTGGTGCGGGAGCTGGCCAAGTTGCCCGAGGAGCAGCAAGACGATCTGCGCAAGGTGCTGCGCGATGAACCCGAGCTCGATCGGGTGAAGGATGTGACCAGTACGGCCCGTTGGTTGAGCAAGGCTGCCGAAGCGGGCTTGGCGGTGCGGGCGTTTCAGCAGGGCGAATTGAATTTCGAGAAGGCCCTGCAGGAGGCCCAGCGCCTCGATGCCCTGGGGTTGCTTGCCGATGCCGTTGGCCAAGCCCAAGCCCTCGAGAGTGCCGTGCTCAAGCTCCACACCAGTTGGCGGCGCCTTGGGGGCTTGCAGGAGCGGCTGTGGGTGGAGAGCGGGAGTAGCACCCCCCACCTGCGCGACCTCTTGGTCGCCCTGCAGACCCTCAGCGGCAGCACCATGCGGGTGTCGTTGGGCGAACTGGCCGGGGGCAAGCGGGTGCGGTTGCAGTTGGTGGAGGAATCCCCAGACCGGCTTGAGGCCCCGCCCCTTCCCTAGCTGCGCCCCGCCCGTAGCCCCGCTCGCCCCTAGGTCTAGTGGCGGTTAGTCTCTAAGAGCACTACAGGTAGGGCTTCTTGGCGGCTGTGGCATCAGCTGGCGAAGTCGCCCCGGAGTTGGCCCCAGAGTCGGCCCGTGAGGCGGCCCTCGAGCAGGCCCTGGAGCGCCATTTCGGCTGGTCGCAGTTCCGGCCAGGGCAGCGCCCCGTGGTGGAGGCCTTGCTGGCCGGCCAGGATTGTTTGGCCGTGCTGCCCACGGGGGGCGGCAAGTCGCTTTGCTACCAGCTCCCTGCCCTGGTGCGGCAGGGCTTGGTGCTGGTGATTTCCCCCCTGGTGGCCCTCATGCAGGACCAGGTGCGCCAACTGGAGTGCCGCGGCATCCCCGCTGCCTGCATGCACGGCGGTCTCAGCACCCCTGAACGGCGCCAATTGCTGCAGCGCCTGCGGGACAACCGCCTGCGGCTGCTCTATTTGGCCCCGGAGCGGCTCCAGGCGGAGGCCACCCGCCAATTGCTCGACGACGTCCTCGCTTCCGGGCGCTTGGTGGCCTTGGCGGTGGACGAGGCCCACTGCATCAGTGCCTGGGGCCACGACTTTCGCCCCGATTACCGGCGGCTCGGCCAGTTGCGCAGTCTGTGCCCAGGGGTGCCTTTGGTGGCCCTCAGCGCGACCGCTGCTCCCCAGGTCCGCGCCGACATCATTCGCCTGTTGCAACTGCGGCGTCCCTTGATTCAGGTGCGATCGGCCCGGCGCAGCAACCTGGTGTATGCGATGCAAAGGCGGCCCGATGACCCCCTGGCCCAGGTGCTGGAGGCGGCCCATGCCGCCAGGGGGGCCGTGCTCATCTATGCCCGCACCCGGCGTTCGGTGGAGCAGTGGGCAACGCGCCTGACGGCGGCGGGCCTGGAGGCCGTCGCCTATCACGCCGGCATGGATCCGGAGAGTCGTCAGCTGGCCCTCGAGCATTTCCAAACCCAGCCCAGGCCTGTGCTAGTTGCCACCGTGGCCTTTGGCATGGGAGTGGATCGGCCGGATGTGGGCTTGGTGCTGCATCTGGATCTCCCGGCCAGTGCCGAGGGCTATCTCCAGGAATCGGGCCGGGCCGGGCGGGATGGCCAACTGGCCCGCTGCCTGGTGCTCTTCGATCCAGCCGATCGCAGCAGCCTGGGTTGGGCGATTCGCGCCGCCGGCACCCAACTGGACACCCAGGCCTTGGGCCCGGAGCAACGGCGCCAGGAGCAGCATCGGCTCGAATTGGCCCAACGCCAGTTGCGGCGCATGGAAGCCGTGGCGGAGGACGAGGGGTGCCGGGAACAGGCCCTCCTGCTGGCGGTGGGTGAATTGGCTACCCCCTGCGGGCGCTGCGACAATTGCCAGCGGCAAGCCCACCGGGTGGATTGGTCGGAGCAGGCATCCCAGGTGCTGGAAGCGGTCTCGGCCCGCAACGGCCGGGATCTACGCCTTCTGGCCGAAGACCTGGCCTCCGGGAGTTCCCCGGGGGAAGACCAGCGCTGGGCCTGGTTGGCCCGCCGCCTCGTGCAGGAGGAATTGATTGGGGAAAGTGACGATGGCTCCCAGCGCCTGTATCTGCGGGATTCGGGCCGGCGCTATTTGCGCCAGCCCTGGCCCCTCCACTGGGCCGTCTAGCCGCCTTTGGCTTTGCAGAGGTCGCTCACCAGCTGCTCCTCGAAATCAGCCTGGGGAGCCTCCCAGCTCTTCCATTGGCCGGATTGGTTCGTGCTGTTGAGTTTGCGGGCGCCGCAGTTGATCGCCAGATAGAGGGGTTGGCCCTTGCCGTTGAGGGTGGGTGCCACGTAACTGCCCCCCATCGATTGCCAGTTGGCCCAGTCCACCTGTAGGGGGCCGTAGTTGCGCCAATCGGAACTGGCCAGCTTCGCGCTGGTGCGGCCGGTGGAGGCTGGCCGGGGACGGCTCGCCACGGTTGTGGTTTGGGCTGGTGTGGTTTGGGCTGGTTGGGCTTCCGGTTTGGGGCTGGGGGTGGTTGCGACGGGCTTGGCCGCAGTGGTGGCGGTAGCGACCGCAGTGGCGGTGGTGGTCGCCGGTTGGTTGGCCACGATCGGCTTGCTTGCTGCTACGGGTTTCGCTTCAGCAACTGGCTTGGTTTCAGCAACTGGCTTCGCTTCAGCAACCGGCGTGGTTGCCACAACAGGCTTGGCTACGGCGACAGGCTTGGTCTCGACCACTGGTTTGGTTTCGACGACCGGCTTGGCAGCGGCTTGAACGGTGGCCGCTGGCTTGGGTTTGGCCGCGGTTTGGGCGGCTGGTTTTGGCTGGGGCTTGGGTTTGGGAGTGGGTTTCGCCGCCTGTTTGGGGGCGGGTTTCGGCGCTGGTGGGGCCTGCAGCTTGATCCGGGTTCCGGCAACCACAAAATCGGGGTCGGCGAGCTTGTTGAGCGCTACCAGCCGATCCACCGAGGTGTTGTGGCGATCGGCGATGTGGGACAAGCTCTCCCCCGACTGCACCACGTACTCGCTGGTTTTACTGGCGCCTGCTGTGCCGCTTGAACTGATGGGGCTGCTGGCGGCGGTGGAGGGGCGGCCCGGGATGGCGATGCGCTTACCGGCCACCAACAGCCTGGGATCACTGATGTTGTTGAGCTGTAGGAGCCGATTGGTGGTGGTGCCAAACCGCTCAGCCAATTCGGACACCGTTTCGCCTTTCTTGACCGTGTAGGGAGCCGTGGGCAAAGGTTTCGCCGGTGCGGCCTGGCTGGAGTAGCTACCGCCACCTCCACCGCTGACCACCAAGGTCTGGCCGACGGAGAGCTTGTCGGGATCGCTGATGCCATTGAGGCGCATCAGGCGGTTCACGCTGATGCCAGCCCGGTCGGGAGTCCCTGAGAGGGTGTCCCCGTCCCGAACGGTGATCGTGCCGCCCCGGGAACTCCCCCGATTGGCGCTCGCTGAGCTCGAGCCCCCACTCCCTTGGCGGCCGCCTGGAATCACCAAGGACTGGCCAATCGCAAGCTTGCTTGGGTCGGTGAGACCGTTGGCTTGCATCAGCCGCTTCAGGCTGACGCCATTGCGATCGGCAATTTCAGAGAGGGTTTCGCCGGGTTTGACCACCACATTCGCCATGGCGGCCAGGGGCCATAGGACTGGCAGGGCGACTGGCAGTGGTAACACCACCGCTAGGGCCAAAGCAGCAAACGATCGACGGATGGGCACTATCAATGGAGCGGACAACGCGATGGCCGAACGTTAAAGGGCCTGCTTCGGCGGATCCAGTCCCCTGGGCATCAAAGGTTCTGATCACGTCACCCCAACAGCCTTTTCACCAGGCCGAGCTTGCCCTTGTAGGGGGGGTAGCGGAAGGGCAGATCCAGCCAGAAGGGACGCTCAAGCACGCTGCGTTGGTGGGAAAAGGTGAGGAAGCCGGCCTGGCCGTGATAACTGCCGAGGCCGCTTTCGCCCACGCCCCCAAAGGGCAGGGCGGTGGCTCCGGCCTGCATCACCACGTCGTTGAAGCAAACGCTGCCTGAGCTTGTGGTTTGGAGGGTGCGCCGCTGGGCGGCTTTGTCGTGGCTGAACAGGTAAAGGGCGAGGGGCTTGGGCCGGCTGCGCACCTGCTGGAGGCCCGCTTCGAGCCCGGCGATGGTGATCACCGGCAGAATCGGCCCAAAGATCTCCTCTTGCATCAGGGGATCGTCGGCCCCACCTAGGGCTACCCCCTCCAGCTCTACGAGGGTTGGTTCGATGCGGAGCCTGGCCCGATCGCTGCGACCTCCTGCCAGCACTTGGCCCCGGGCTTTAGCGCCGGCCAGGAGCCCCTCGAGTCGATCGAATTGGGCCTGGTTGACGATGGCTCCCAAATCGGGGCTGGTGAGCGGATCGTCGCCGTAAAAGCTGGTGATCTCAGCGGCCATGGCCTCGATCAAGGGGGCCCGCAGCTCGGGCACCACCAAGACGTGATCCGGGGCCACGCAGGTTTGGCCCGCATTGAGGCCCTTGCCCCACACCAGCCGCCTGGCGGTGACGGCGAGGTTGGCGTCGCCCAGCACGATCGCCGGGCTTTTGCCTCCCAGTTCCAGGGTGACGGGGGTGAGGTGCTTGGCGGCAGCGGCCATTACCAGCCGGCCCACCCGGCTGCCGCCCGTAAAAAAGATGTGATCAAAGCGCTGCTCGAGCAGCTGGGCTGCGACCGCCCCATCGCCGACCACCACCTGCACCACCTCCGGGGGGAAGGCCAAGGGCAGCAGGCGCTCCAGGAGAGCTGCCGTCTGAGGCGCGTGCTCCGAGGGCTTCAGCACGGCGGCATTGCCGGCGGCCAAGGCACTCACCAGGGGCAGGAGCGCCAACTGGAAGGGGTAGTTCCAGGGGCCAATGATCAGTACGCAGCCCAAGGGTTCGGCCTGCAGGAAGGCTCGGGCCGGTTTGAGGACCAGGTCAATGTCTACCGCTTGGGGGGCCATCCAGCGGCGCAGCTGGCGGCGGGTGTGGGCGAGCTCCTGGCGGATGGCCACGAGCTCAAAGGTGGCCTCCAGGGGCGCTTTCCCAAGATCGGTGGCGAGGGCTTCGAGCACCTCGGCTTCGTGGGTGCTGAGTAGGCCGTCGAGCCGGTCGAGCTGCTCGAGGCGCCAGGTCAGGGGCCGGCTTATTCCCCGGTCAATCGGCTCGCGCATCGCTTCAATCGAAAGCGCTAGAGCCATGCAGCCGAATCGTTAATGGTGGAAGAATTCAGCCCCCGTAGGGGTTGACGGTGGAGGGTGCCAACCCCACCGTAGAAAAGCCCTTGACGAGATTTGAACTCGTGACCTCTCCCTTACCAAGGGAGTGCTCTACCACTGAGCTACAAGGGCATGTGGAAGGTGGGCCGGGTTGGATTTGAACCAACGTAGGCAGAGCCAGCGGATTTACAGTCCGCCCCCATTAACCACTCGGGCACCGACCCGAACCACACCGGAAGAACTTACCAGCCGGCCCAACCCTGAATCCCATGCAGTTGCTTGCCCTCCACGGTCCAAACCTCAACCTGTTGGGCACCCGCGAACCCGGGCTCTACGGCAGTGCCACCCTCGACCAGATCAACGCTGGTCTGACCCAGCAGGCCTCGGCCCTGGGGGCCTCGATCAGTTGTTATCAGAGCAACCATGAGGGGGCCCTGGTGGACCGGATCCACCAGGCCAAGGACCAGGTGGCGGGCATCGTGATCAATGCCGGGGCCTTCACCCACACCTCGGTGGCCCTGCGCGATGCCCTGCTGGCTGTGGCCATTCCCTTTGTGGAGGTGCATCTCAGCAACACCCATGCCCGCGAGCCGTTCCGCCACCACTCCTATCTGGCCGATCGGGCCGTGGGGGTGATCTGTGGATTTGGCCCCACCAGCTACCGCCTAGCCCTAGAAGGCTTAGTAAGCCACCTGCGCGGGGTTTGAGCATGGCTGGTGCAAGTACCGCCCGGGTGAAGTGGCTGGCCGCCCCCAGCAGCAATGCTTGGCTGGAGCAGGCCATCGCCCAGCCGGAGCTGGTGTTGATCGACCATGCCCATTGCGAGCGCAAGGCCGCCGGGGTGGCCCTGCAGTTGATGTTTCGCTACCAGAGCGATGAAGAGCTCGCAACCGCCTTGAGCCCCCTGGCGAGGGAGGAACTGGAGCACTTTGAGCAGGTGCTGCAGGTGCTGCAGGCCAGGGGCCAGGCCCTCAGGCCCCTGGTGGCGCCGCCCTATGGGGCCAGCTTGGCCAAGCAAGTGCGCCGCGACGAACCCCAGCGCAGGCTCGATTCCTTCCTGGTGGCCGGCTTGATTGAGGCCCGCAGCCATGAGCGCATGGCCCTGTTGGCCGAGCACAGCCCGGATCCGGAGCTTCGGGGCCTCTATGGAGAGCTGGTGGCCAGTGAGGCCCGCCACTTCGGCCTCTATTGGATGTTGGCGGAAAAGGGCTTTGGCCGGCAAGCCACCATCGACCGGTTGCAGGAGCTGGCGGCGGCGGAAGTGGCGGCGCTGCAGGGGGTGCTGGCAGGCCCGCAGGAGGTGCGATTCCACTCTTGTGGGGTTCAAAACGCCTGAGATTGTCTGCCGTCTATTGCCTATCTGCCGTCCATCAACTCGTCGAGCAGGGGGTAGCGGCTGGCAATGGGGTCGCCGGTAAAGGCTGCCACCCAGCCATCGGGATTGTCGAAGAAGCGCAGGGCACAAAAGGCGGGCTTTGGCCCCATGTCGAACCAGTGCTTGGTGCCTGCGGGCACGGAGATCCAGTCGTTTTTCTCACAGACCAGTTGCAGCACCTCCTCGCCGATGTGGAGGCAAAACAGGCCCCGGCCCTCCACAAAGAAGCGCACTTCGTCTTCGCTGTGGGTGTGCTCAGCCAAAAACTTCTGGCGCAGGGCGGCCCGGTCCGGGTGGCTGGGTTCAAGCCGAATCGCGTCCACCGTCGGGTAGGCACCGCGCTGTTGCACCCGGGCCACATCCGCGGCATAGGCCGTCAGGATCTGGGCCTGGTCGGCCCCAGGGGGCAGCTGGACCGAGGCCTCCCAGCGTTGAAACCTCACCCCCCGGGGGGCGAGCTCGTCGGCAATCAGGGAGGCGTCGCTGGTAATCAGCTCAGGCAGGGGCGCTGAAACACCAGGCGAGCTGGCATGGGTGTAGATGGCCAGAAGGCTCATGGGGCATTCCCTGCTGCGGCCAACCCTAGAAAATGGCCTGCAGCCTTAGAAAGAGCCGATGGCCGCAGCCAGCCGTTGACTGATCGCTCCATCCGGCCATCCGGCCTCACCCTGGTGGGCGTCGGCCCGGGCGACCCCAACCTCCTGACCGTGGCAGCGGTGCGGGCGATTGGGACGGCCGATGTGGTGGCCTACCCGGTGGCCCGGGAGGGGGCCGTTGGCATGGCAGCCACGATTGCGGCGCCATGGATCGAAAGCCACCAGAGGCGGCTACCCCTGCTGTTTCCGATGGTGGCCGATGCCCAGCCCCGCATCGATGCGTGGCATGACGGGGCCGACCAGCTGGCGGCGGCCGTGGCCGAGGGTTTGGCGGTGGTGCTGCTCTGCGAAGGGGATGCCTCCCTCTTTGCCAGTGCCTCCTATGTCTTGCTGGCCATGGCGGAGCGCCATCCGACCTGCCCGGTGACGGT
>CANHGA010000043.1 GCA_947460085.1 Synechococcaceae cyanobacterium | reverse complement strand
GAGGTGGTGCACCTGCCGGTAGCTCTCCAATCCCACCAATTGGGGTACCTGAATCGATCCGGGCTTGCAGACCCGGCCCAGGTCATTGCGCAGCAGATCCACGATCATCACGTTCTCAGCCCGGTCTTTGGGGCTGGTGATCAGTTGGGCGGCTTCCGCCGCATCGGCTTGCGGGTCCTGGTGGCGGGGCCGGGTGCCCTTGATCGGCCGCGTTTCCACCAGGCCCTGGCCATCCACCTTCAGGAACCGTTCTGGGGAGCTGGACAGCACCGCCTCCCCCCAGGCAGCCCCTGTGGCGATAGCGAGGCCGCCAAACGGCGCCGGGCAGCTGTGGCGCAGGCGCAGGTAGAGGCCCAGGGCATCGGGGGCTGCGGCGGTGGTGGCTTCGCAACAGGCGGTGAGGTTGGCCTGGAAGACATCGCCGTGGTCGATCCAACGGCGGATCTGGGCCACCTGCTCGGCAAACCGGCTGGAGCTCGTGTGCCAGGTCCAGGCGTCGAGGGGAATGGCCGTGGCGCTGGTGGTTGCCGTGCCACGGGTTGCAGCACCAGCACCTGGCCCAGCCTGGGTTGCCGCCATGGCTGTGATCAAACCAGCCATCTCCTCCAACCGCTGGGGTGTGGAGCCCTCCAGCCAAAGGGTTTGGTTCTGGTGATCCATCACCACGATCGGATCGAACCGGGCCGCCCAAAGCACGGCCATGTCGCTGTCAGCCCAATGGTGGCCAGGCTCCACCCAAGCCCCTGCTTCGTAGGCCAACCAGCCCATCCATTGCCCGCCGCTCGCCTCGATGGCTGCGAGTGCTGCAAACGGGTCGCCCGCGCCTGGGGTGCCCGGTAGGCCGCGGCACACCTGTTGCTCCAGGGGATGGACGCCGATGCGGCTCCACCGGCCCAGGCCGGAGCCATCGCCATCGAGCCACACCAGGCCCTCGGCGCCGAAGTGGTGGGCGAGCTGCTGCACCAGATGGGCCGGTTCACACCAGGGCAGGGGGCGCCGGATGGGACTTGGCTTGGTCAATGGCTTTGCCTGGTCAATGGCTGGACAGTGCTCCACTGGCGAGTTCGGGGTGGCCTGCCTCGATCAGCGCCGCATCGCGGATGCGGCAGCTGTCGCAGATCCCGCAGGCTTTGTCGCCGCCGCTGTAGCAACTCCAGGTGGTGTCGATGGGCACGCCCAAGCGCAGGGCCTCTCTCACGATCTCTGTTTTGCTCCAAAGCACTAGGGGTGCCCACAGCTGGGCCCCGTGGCCCTCGCGGCCGCTTTTGCTGGCCAGATCGGCCAGGCTTTGGAAGGCGCTGAGGTAGTCGGGGCGGCAGTCGGGGTAACCGGAATAGTCGACGGCATTCACGCCGAGCACCAGTTTGGTGGCGCCCCGGGCTTCCGCCAGGCTCAGACCGAGGGCGATGAACACCGTGTTGCGCCCGGGCACATAGGTGCTGGGGATCACGCCGCTTTGGACACCATCGGTGGGCACGGCGATGGCTTGGTCGGTGAGGGAAGAGCCCCCCCAGCTGGCCAGGTTGACGGCGATGGTGTGGTGCTCGGCTAGCTGTAGGGCTTGGGCAACGGCCTTGGCCGCGAGCAGTTCCCGCCGGTGCCGCTGGCCGTAATCAAAGGAGAGGCCAATCACGGCATAACCCGCCTCCATCGCCAGAGCTGCGGCCGTGGCTGAATCCAGCCCGCCGGAGAGCAGGGCAATCGCAGTGGGTAGGGGTGTGGGCAAGGGACTGGCAGTTGCCGGATCAATGGCAAAAGGCTGCCAGATCACCGTCAAGATGGGGTGAAACCGATGGTTGGGCTGTGCGAGTGCGTCTGAGGGTCTTCCCTGGTCTTGCGGTTGCCGCCCTGGCGGCTCCCCTGGCTGCCGTCTTGGGCGCCGTCTTGGCTGCGGCTGGGGCCCGGGCCATTCCGCGTCTGGATCTCAGCCCCTATCCCCCAGCCGCTCCTGGGGAAACCCGCTGGGTGATCCAGCTGCCAGGCCTGCTTCCTTCCTCCAGCGATCAGGCGATCTCCGGCAACCCCCGCGATTGGCGGGTGCAGGTGATCGTGGGCCAGCTGGTCAAGGTGGACTGCAACATGCACAGCTTTTCGGCCCAGCTCCGCATCGAGAAGGGCAAGGCCGATCCTGTTGTTCCCTATCTGCGGGTGAGCGCTGTGGGTCCGATGGCCTCCACCCGCATGGCTTGCCCCGCCGGGGAGCCCCTGCAGGAGAAGTTTGTGGCGATGGCGGGCCGGCCGTTTGTGATGCCCTACAACGTGAGTCGGCCGATCGTGGTGTATGCCCCGAAGCCCCTTGTGGTGCGCTGGCGGCTGTGGAAGGCCGAGACGCAGGAGCGTCCCGCGGGCAAGTTTTAAGCCGGCCCTTAAACGACCCGACCCTCAGCGCACCCCGAGCCATTTGTGGCTCTGCAGGCTGAGCCGCCACTGGGGGTGCTGACGCACAAAATCGATCGCCAGGTTTTGGCCCACGGCGCTCTCCCAGCCGGGTTGGAGCAGCAGCTCGGGGCCTGATCCAGACCTGGCTTGCTCGGCTTTGGCTTTCTGGGCAGAGGTGGCCATGGCTTCTGCGAAGGCCAGATCGCTGGCGGTGTGAACGATCACCTTGAGCTCATCACAGGCCGCCAGTAGCTCTGGGCAGGGCGGGCGATGGGGTTTGGGGGAGAGGCTGATCCAGGCAAACTGGCCGCTCAGGCCATCGACGCCACTGGTTTCCAGGTGCAAAGGGATGGGCTGACCCTGGCGATTGGGCACCTGGGCGGTAAGGGTGGCGCAGAGGTTGTCGAGGTTGTGGTGCAGGGGTTCACCACCGGTGATCACCACAAAGGCAGCCCCGGCTTGGGCGGCGCTTCGCGCCTCGGCAGCAAGGCCTTCTACGGGGCGTAGGGGGTGCGCCTGCTCGGGCCAGGAGTGTTTGGTGTCGCACCAGCTGCAGCCCACCCGGCAGCCGCCCAGGCGAATGAAAAAGGCACTGCGGCCGGCATGCAGCCCTTCCCCCTGCAGGGAATGGAAGGTTTCCACCACTGGCAGGGATGCCGTCGTTGGGTTGGGATCAGACGCTGGAGGGGCTGGCACTGGTGCTTGGGCTTTGCTGCGCCTGCTGGGTGCGGAGCGCTTCTTGGGGTGACCTGGGCAGCCGTTGTTGGGCGGCTTCGGCCAACCCCCGGAAGAGGGGGTGGGGTTTACCTGGCCTGGATAGGAATTCCGGGTGGTACTGGCAGGCGGTGAAGAAGGGGTGATCCTTTAACTCGATCAGTTCCACCAGGCGGCCATCGGGGGAGGTGCCACTGATCTCGTAGCCCGATTCCAGGAACAGGTTGCGATAGGCGTTGTTGAACTCGTAGCGGTGCCGGTGCCGTTCGTACACCACCTCCTCGGCATAGAGGCGGTGTCCCATGGTGCCTGGGGTGAGCCGGCAGGGATAGACGCCCAGGCGCATGGTGCCGCCCAGGTCCACCACATCCTGTTGCTCGGGCAGCAGGTGAATCACGGGATGGGCTGTTTCGGAGTCGAGTTCAGCACTGGTGGCGCCGGTGAGACCGGCTTGGTTGCGGGCCCACTCGATCACGGCGCACTGCATGCCCAGGCACAGGCCCAAAAAGGGCACCCGTTGCTCCCGGGCCCAGCGGATCGCCGCCACCTTGCCATCCACGCCCCGGTTGCCAAAGCCGCCGGGTACCACCACCGCATCCATGCCGGCGAGCAGGGTTTCGGCCCCCTGGGTTTCGATTTGCTCGGCGCAGATCCAACGCAGGTCGAGGGAAGCATCCACATCCAGGCAGGCATGGCGCAGGGCTTCCACCACCGAGAGGTAGGCATCGTTGAGCTGCACGTATTTGCCCACCAAGGCCACCTTGATGGCCGGGCCGGGGTTGCGCAGCTTGGTCACCAGCTTCTCCCAGCCCACCATGTCGCTGGGGTGGTTGGGGAGGTTGAGCACATCCAGCACCTCATGGCAGAGGCGGGCCTGCTCCATGGCCAGGGGCACCGCGTAGATGCTGTCGGCATCCAGGGCTTCGATCACCGCCTTGGTGGGGACCCCGCAGAAGCCGCCGATCTTGGCCTTGAGGTCATCGCTGATGGGCCGATCGCTGCGGCACACCAGGACATCGGGCTGGATGCCGATGGAGCGCAGCTCCTTGACCGAGTGCTGGGTGGGCTTGGTTTTCAGCTCCCCTGAGGTGCCGATAAAGGGCAGCAGGGTCACGTGCACGTAGGCCAGGTCCTGGCGGCCCACATCGCCGCGAAATTCCCGGATTGCCTCCAGAAACGGCAGGGATTCGATGTCGCCCACGGTGCCGCCGATCTCGGTGATCACCACATCGGCATTGCTGTTGGCCGCCACCCGCTTGATGCGTTCTCGGATTTCGCCGGTGATGTGGGGAATCACCTGCACGGTGCCGCCGTTGTAGTCGCCCCGGCGCTCCTTGTTGATCACCGATTGGTAGATCGATCCGGTGGTCACGCTGTTGAGGCGCGACATGGCGGTGTCGGTAAAGCGCTCGTAGTGACCCAGGTCGAGGTCGGTTTCAGCCCCGTCTTCGGTCACGAAGACTTCGCCGTGTTGGTACGGGCTCATCGTGCCCGGATCCACGTTGAGGTAGGGGTCCAGCTTGAGGATCGAAACGCTGTACCCGCGCGACTTCAGCAGCCTTCCCAAGCTGGCCGCCACGATGCCTTTGCCGATGCTGGAGACCACACCGCCGGTAACAAAGACAAATTTGCTCATGGCGCATCGGCTGATTCTTCAATCTACCGATAGCCACCAAAGGCCCCTCGGGCCTGCCCTTCTGCCGGGCTTCAGGCTTCCAGGAGGCTGCGCAGCATCCAGGCGGTTTTTTCGTGGATCTGCAGCCGCTGGGTGAGCAGATCGGCCGTGGGCTGGTCGTTGGCGTCGTTCACCAGGGTGAACAGGCTGCGGGCGGTGCGGGCGACGGCCTCATGACCCATCACCAGCTCCCGCACCATCGCCAGGGCATTGGGCACGCCTTGGGTTTCCTGGATCGTGGCCAGGGCAGCGAAGTTGGCTCCGCCAAAGGGGGCCGGGCAGCCCAGGGCCCGGATGCGTTCGGCGATCACATCGAGGGCGGTCCAGAGCTCGGTGTACTGGTCCATGAACATCAAATGGAGCGTGTTGAACATCGGTCCAGTCACGTTCCAGTGGAAGCCGTGGGTTTTGCCGTAGAGCACGTAGCTATCGGCCAGCACCCTGCCCAGGCCAGCGGCGATCTCCTGGCGCTGGGCCTGGGAGATGCCGATGTCGATGCTGCCGATGGAGCTGGTGCCCATCTCAAGGTTGCCGGTGGCGGTGGTCATGGTTGTTGAGGGGGTATGGAACGGGTTTGGGCGGGAAATTAGGTCTCTTCCTCTTCCCAGGTGCTGGCCACATGCAGCTCGTCGAGTTGCTTGGTGGCGACCCCCCCTGGGGCACCGGTCATCAGGCAGCGGGCCTGCTGGGTTTTTGGGAAGGCAATGGTGTCGCGGATGGAGTCTTCGCCGGCGAGCAGCATCACCATCCGGTCGATGCCGAAGGCCAGGCCGCCGTGGGGAGGGGCGCCCATGTCCAGGGCGTCCATCAGGAAGCCGAACTGCTGATTGGCCTCTTCTAAAGGCAGTCCAATGGTTTGGAGCACCTGGCGTTGCAGATCCGAGTTGTGGATGCGCAGGGAGCCTCCGCCCAGTTCCAGGCCATTGAGCACCAGGTCGTAGGCCTGGGCGCGGGCGGTGGGCAGGGTGGTGGCCCATTGGCTGGGGTCGTCGCCCAGGTCTGCGGTATTGGGGGCGCAGAAGGGATGGTGCAGGGCCTCGAGCCGGTTTTCCTCGGCGTTGAACTCGAACATGGGGAAATCCACCACCCACAGGAAGTTCCAGGTGCTGTTCTCCTTGTCGGGAGTCACCAGATTCAGCTCCCGGGCCAGGTATTGGCGCACCCGATCGAGGGCCTTGTTCACCGTGGCCGTGTCGCCGGCGCCAAACAGCAGCAGGGTGCCCGGTTGGGCACCGGTGCGCTCGAGCAGTTCGGCCTTGATGGCCTCCGACAGGTTGTCTTTGATGGCGCCGATGGTGTCGATCTCACCGCCCTCCCGCACCCGGATGAAGGCCAGCCCCCCCGCGCCCGCGGCCTGGGCTTCGCTGAACACATCGCCGCCGGGCTTGATCCGCACGTTGCTGATCGCCTCATTGCCGCCCTCCACGGCGATGCACTTCACCGAGCCCCCCGAGGCCACCGCGCCGGAGAACACCTTGAAGCCCATGTCTTTGACCAGGTCGCTCACGGTGGTGAGCTCCATGCCGTAGCGGGTGTCGGGCCGATCGGTGCCGAAGCGATCCATGGCCTCATGCCAGGTGAGGCGAGGGAAGGGCCTGGGCAGATCAACCCCTTTGACGGCCTTCCAGATGCTGGCGATCAGGGTTTCGTTGAGCTCGAGGATCTGCTCTTGATCCATGAAGCTCATCTCGATGTCCAGCTGGGTGAATTCCGGCTGGCGATCGGCCCTGAGGTCTTCATCGCGGAAGCAGCGGGCTACCTGGTAGTACCGCTCGATGCCGCCCACCATTAGCAGCTGCTTGAACAGCTGGGGGGATTGGGGCAGGGCAAACCATTCGCCGCCGCATACCCGTGATGGCACCAGGTAGTCGCGGGCGCCCTCCGGGGTGGAGCGGGTGAGGACGGGGGTTTCCACCTCGATGAAGCCCTGGTCCTCCAGGTGGCGGCGGGCGGCCTGGATGGTTTGGGCCCGCAGCCGCAGGTTGCCATTCATGCGCTCGCGGCGCAGATCCAAATAGCGGTGGCGCAGGCGCAGCTCTTCGCGCACCTGTTCGTCGTCGTGCACCGACACCTGGAAGGGCAGGTTGCCGCGCACGCTGTTCAGCACCGTGATGGAGCTGGCCAGCACCTCGATGTGGCCCGTGGCCAGGCGGTCGTTGATCGATTCGGCGGGACGGTTGCGCACCGTGCCCTCCACCTGGAGCACCGTTTCGTTGCGCAGGTGTTCTGCGACAGCGAAGGCCTCAGCGCTCAGGTCGGGGTCCACCGTGATCTGCACGCTGCCGCTGCGGTCGCGCAGGTCGATAAAAATCACCCCACCGTGGTCGCGGCGCCGATCCACCCAGCCGCAGAGCTGCACCGGTAGGCCGCTGGATTCACTGCGCAGATCACCGCACCCGTGGCTGCGCATGGAAATTCCTGTAAGTCTGCAGGGATTTTCCCATGCGAACCCGCGGGATTTAGGCCCGCCGGTAGAAGGGGCGCTTTACCACCACGGCAGGCTCCGATTTGCCGCGGATTTGAACGGCCAGCTCCGTACCCAGTTTGGCGGCGGTAGGGGGCACATAGGCCAGGGCAATCGCTTCCCCCAGGCTGGGCGACCAGGTGCCACTGGTCACTTCTCCCACCACCTGATCGTTGTGCAGCACGGGGTAGCCATGGCGGGCGATGGCGCGGCCCTGAAGTTTGAGTCCCACCAGCCGTTTGCCCACCCCCTCGGCTGTTTGGCGCTCGAGCACCTCGCGGCCGATGAAGGGCTTGGGCATTTCCAGGTGCACCAGCCAGCCCAGCCCGGCTTCTAGGGGGGTGGTGCTGGCATCCATCTCCTGGCCATAGAGGTGCATGGCGGCTTCCAGGCGCAGGGTGTCGCGGGCCCCCAGGCCGCAGGGGGTCACCCCTTCAGCCAGGAGTTGCTGCCAGAGGGCCAGGCCTGCGGCGCGATCCACCAGCAGTTCGCAGCCGTCCTCACCGGTGTAGCCGGTGCGCCCCACAAACGCCTGGGCCCCCGCGGCGGCCCCTTGGGCCGTGCCGTTGAGGCTCAGATCGCGGTGGCCAAAGCGGGGTAAGCCGCTGAGGCTGGCGCCGCTGAGGGCTTCCAGCCTGGCCATGGCTTCGGGCCCCTGCAGCGCCAGCAAGACACCATCGCCCTTGCGATCGGCGATCGTGATGCCGGCGGATTCGAGCTGGCTGCGCAGCCAGGCGGTGTCGGCTTCGGCGCAGGCCGCATTGATCACCAGCAGCAGTTCAGCTTGGCCATCCCTCTGGCCCCGGTCGTAGACGATCAGATCGTCGCGGATGCCCCCGGCTGCGTTCAGGAGCACGGTGTAGCAGGCCTCCCCAGGACCGATGCGGAACAGATCGGTAGGCACCAGGGCCTGGAGGGCATCTTTGGGGCCAGCACCGCGCAGGGTGATGACCCCCATGTGGGAGATATCGAACACACCGCAGCTGCTGCGCACGGCCTGGTGCTCGGCGACCAGGCCTGCAAATTGCACGGCCATTTCCCAGCCGGCAAAGGGCACCATCCGCCCGCCAGAGGCTTGGGCGGCTTCAAACAGGGCGGTTCGCTGGAGGGGCCCCGCAGAGGGATCGGCCAAGGGGCAAGGCAGGCGGCATGGCCTGAATCCTATGGAGACTGGCCCTTGGGTTGGGCAGGAAATTTTGGGCAGAATTCTGAAGGAAACCTAAATTTCCCAGGGGTTTTGCTGCAGATGCGCAGCGTTTTTGCGGTTGTGCAGCGATCCACACCGTGGGGGTGGCGGGGGGCGTTGTAATAAGGACAATCACAATTCGTTTTTCCGGAGCCGCCTCTATTGGTCACAGCACTTGCAATCACCCCCCCCATTGAGTTGATGGCGGCCCAGGTTGACTGTGAGGTGCTCACCTTGCCTACCGGCGCCAAGCTGTTTTCCCGGGGTGCCCCCGCGGATTCCATCTACGCGGTGCGTCGCGGCATCGTTGAGGTGGTGGGCGAAGGCGGGGAGAAGCTTTGCTATCGCCCCGGCGAGTTTTTGAGCTACCAGGACATCGTTTGGTTTGTGGGCACCTATCGCAATGAGGCGTTTGCCCGCACCCCCGTAGAAGTGCTGCGCCTGGAGCGGCTGCGCTTCTTGAACCTGCTCCACAACCATCCGACCCTGGCGGTGTTGTTGATCAGCCAGCAACATGAGCGCCTGAGGGAGCAGCGCACCAGCGGCACCTGCTGCTACTGAGTACTGCCCCAGAGGGAGCTTGCTCAGGCCGTTAGGGCGCGCTCCACATAGGCAGGAATGGCGTTGAAGGCCCCCTGCTGCCACCGGGGCGACCAAATCTCACAGCCACTGGCCACGGCCGCGGCGCGCTCGCTGTTTGGCTCGAGGTAACGACGGCCGTCAGTGGCGGCGAACGTCCAACTCCACCAGCCACTGGGATACATGGGCACCCAGCCGTAGAGGGGATCGGCATGGCCGAACACCTCCCGGATCAGGCGCACGGTGTCGATGTGCACCTGGCGGAAGGCCTCTGGGGATTCGCTTTGGGTGGCAAACACGCCGCCGGGCTTAAGGATGCGGCGGCAGTGCTCAAAGAAGGCGCGGTTGAACAGGCCCTCAGCCGGTCCGGCGGGATCGGAGCCATCCACGAGCACCACGTCGTAGCTGGCATCGGCGGCGGCGGTGGCCCAGGCGATGCCGTCGCCAACGGTGAGATGGAAGCGGGGATCGCTCCAGCAGCCACCGCCAATCGAGGGCAGGTACTGCTGGCTCCACTCCACCACCAGGCCGTCGATCTCGACCATGTCGAGGTGCTCGACCCCGGGGTGCTTCAGGCACTCGCGGGCGGTGCCGCCGTCGCCCCCGCCGATCACGAGCACCCGAGCCAGGCTTTCAGCGCTGCACAGGGCGGGGTGAACGATGGCTTCGTGGTAGTGGCGTTCCTGGCGCTCGGCGGTCATCCAGCAGCCATCCAGCAGCAGCCCTTTGCCGTAGCGGACGCTGTCGATGATCGTCACCTTCTGGAAGGGGGAGTCCTGTTCGGCGACCACCGTGCCCTCGAGGCCATAGCGCACGCCATCGAAGGTTTCATCGATCCAGCCCATCGCCCTTGCAGTAGCTCCCTCCAGCTAAGCGCTTCAGGGGTGTAGCGCCCAAGACATCGCCCTGGCAGGCTCAACCCATGGCAGCTGGGCGACCCATCGGTGATCTGCACGTGAGCGCTGCCGTGGTGATCCCAGCGGCGGAGTTGCAGTGGCGATTTTCCAGGTCTTCCGGGCCAGGGGGCCAGAACGTCAACAAGGTCGAGACCGCCGTCGAGCTGGGCTTTGATCTGGAAGGCACCAGCGCCATCGGTCCGTTCCAAAAACAGCGGCTCCTGGAGCGGCTGGGATCCCTCTGCGTGGCTGGTTGCTTGCGCGTTGCGGTCTCCGAGCACCGATCCCAGTACCAGAACCGCCAGCTCGCCTTGGCGCGCCTGGGGGAACTCCTGCGGGAAGGGTTGAAGCCGCCTCCGAAGCTGCGGAAGCCCACCAAACCCACCCGGGGTGCGGTGAAGCGGCGCGTTGAGGCCAAGAAGCAACGGAGTCAGGTTAAACAGGACCGCCAAAGTCGTCGATCCCTGGACGATTAAAGGGACTGCCCAGGCTGATCCAAGGAGCCATGGATCATTTTTGGGGCCTTTGTTGGCGGCTTTGGTTATTGAATGCCCGCCCGGGGGTGGCGTAAAACTTCTGGATAGGGGAAGTGATCGTTGTTCCAGCGTGTGCTCGGGGATACATCGAGATGGACTCCTGGGCACGCTTTGGCCTACGGGAATGTCTTTGAAGGCGGCAAAATCCTGTGATAAATTCAATGTCTATGCCTGGCTACGGTGCAAGAGTTGCAGTCCGAAGTTGCGTCTCGAGAAAAAGTTCTTATCGGTTCAGAAGAGTGGTGTAATTGGCCTAATGCAGGTCTCCATGCCATCCGAGCCAGGGTCGACTCAGGTGCTAAGACCTCAAGTATTCATGCGATCAATATTTCGACATTTCAACGCGGTGGCAAGGATTGGGTGCGCTTTGGTGTGCCCCCTTTTCAAGGAAACAAAAGAATTGTGCTTTACCATGAGTCAGAGATTTTAGAATTTCGCAGAATAAGAAGTAGTAGTGGCTCGACCGAGTCAAGATGTGTCATAAAAGAGCTCGTATCAATTGGAAATTATAGTTTTGAGATAGAAATTACCCTTGCAAATCGCGATGCAATGGGCTATCGCATGCTGTTGGGCCGTGAAGCCATTATGGATCGCTTTGTCGTCGACCCATCGGAATCATTCCTGCATGGAAATTATGACCAGGAGGCATTAAAGAAACTCTATTGCCAACCTGCGTCGGGATCAACGGGTTTGAGTTTGGGAATCTTGGCCAGCAATCCGAAGCTTTACAGTAATAGGCGTCTGATTGAGGCTGGGGAAGAGCGCGGCCACAACATGCGCTTTTTAAGTGTCAAAGACTGTTATATGCGACTCGACCCTCTTCGGCCCCAAATCCATGGCCGAGGTGGCGATGCGGTCGAGGGCTTGGATGCAATCATTCCCAGGCTGCGGCCAAGCGTTACTTTTTATGGCTGTGCTCTGGTTCGGCAGTTTAGCGCCTTAGGAGTTCCGTCTTTAAATAGTTCGGATGCCATCGCTGCTTCCCGAGACAAGTTATTCGCCTCTCAGTTGTTTATTCGCAATGGCTTGAGCATGCCGCTCACCGGTTTCGCCCACTCTCCCCTGGACACCAAAGAGCTCATTGACATGGTTGGCGGTGCCCCCTTGATTGTTAAGCTTTTAGTGGGCACGAAGGGCCAGGGCGTGATCTTGGCTG
>CANHGA010000042.1 GCA_947460085.1 Synechococcaceae cyanobacterium | reverse complement strand
ATCGAAAGTTGGCATTGATTTTCATCAACGACCACAAGCAACTGTCGTCGAGCCTCATCCGAGATCTCTTCAAGCCAAAGTGTCAACACATCATCGAGCCTGACCGGGCGTACTTTCCAGCGCTGGGAATTGGTATCAATATCTGTGAGTAGGGTGAGATGGTCAATTAAGCGCGCCATTCGCTTCAACTCTTGGCTGGCCACCTCCATGTGCTCAGCAGAATTAGATGGAATTTCAGCGGACCGTAGACTTGCCCGACGCAAGCTACCCACTGCAATGGCAAGAGGCGTCCGCAACTCGTGGGTGAGTTGACTAATAAAAGCCTGTTGGTTCTTTAGGGATTGCTCCAGCAGAGTGGATTCAGATATGGCGGAGGTCGCTTCGCTTTCCTTAATAGCACAATGCCCATTCGAAGACTGGGGTTCTTCTTCCAATCCAAGCAACCTGGATGATTCTTCAGTCAGATCAAGCAGTTGACGTCTTACTTGAGAATTACAAGAGCTTGTAAAGACATCAGCTACGGAAACAGAGTCAACAAGCGATCGCCCACTAAATGAGTCTAAAAGGATATCAAAAATTCCATTCGTTGATTCCGCCTTAGGCTCGCTCTCAACAACGATCTTCAGCTGACAACTGGCCTGTAGAGAACCGTTGGAACTGGGCTTGGCAATGTTGGATGGCATTCAACAGAACTGATCGAAGATGAAGAAAAAACTAGGAAAATGTCGCAAAATCAAGCGTCTCAAAATCAATCTTCGTATCATCACGGCGATGGATCGGAGGCAATCTGCGCAAATGGGTTCCGCGCCGAGGCGATCTGAGACGCCGCCTTGATAGTCGTGTTAATTATTATAAGTCGAAATTCAATGCAAGTGCCGGGTTCTGGCACGTCAACAATGAAAACCGAACCCTTCATTTGCTGCATCAAGAGCCGTACAACAGCTAAACCAACGCCCGAACCGGATGCCCCACTCGGTAGCGAGCCGGATCGGTAAAAAGGCTCGAAAACCTTGTCACGTTCAGCCATGGGGATGCCAGGACCGTGATCAAGAACCTGAAGGGAGAAGAACCCATCCTTAAAATCCATTCTCATGGAGACAGGAGAGTCTTGAGGTGAATATTTCACTGCATTCTCAAGAACATTCAATAGGCACTGTCGAAAACGACCCGAATCACCCATCACTAGCCGATTTTGGGTGGAAAGCTGCTGTTGGGATTGATACTCTGAAGACTGAATGAGCCCAATACGATGTCCCCAAGGTAGTGATTGGACATCCTGAATCACGTGATCGACAACCGCAACAGGGTCAAAAGGCTCTGAGGAAAGATTAAGGCTGCCTGAATCTCCTCGGGCAAGGTCAAGCATGTCGCGAACAAGCTGATCGGCCCTGGATGATTCCTCTTTGATGGACTGAAGCCATTCCAGCTGGGAGTCATCCAGCTGGCCAGAATCACGCAGCAGTCTGCCGCTAGAGCCATTGATCAGGGCAATCGGTGTCAGCAACTCATGGCTTAGGGCCCGAATAAAAAGGGTTTGACGGGTCCAGGCATATTGCAACCGCTCCGAGAGTCGATTAAAAGCCGCTGCAATCCGTTGCAACTCCAAGGGTTGCTCATTGATAGATACGTGCTCTCCCTCAACAGAGCCGGAAGGATTAAGGCTTACCGCATCAAGAGCTGTTTCCAATCGACCAACAGGCCGCAAGGAGAGCCTCAATAAAATTTCTAGGATAAGAATACTAGTCGACATTAGGACGATCCAGAGCCCCACAAGAAGAATCACATTCTCTCTTCGCTTAGCCGGATTGACCCCCACATCTTCAAGAAAGCGGAGCACACCCTGACCATCACGAAGGGGCAACGAACAGGTAAAATAGGTATTATCCCGAAAGGTAAATGAGCGGGGCTTTTGCATCCCAGAGGCATTCACTCCTGCCGCCTTTAACAAACCTGGATCAACGAAGAAACCTTTACTGGAAGTCGATGTAGGGAAGAGAGGAGGCTTCCCTGATCGACTCAGCCATACCAAAACACGAGTGGCCGAGAATTCATCAAGAACAGTCTTAATCTCGATGTCTCCAAGCACTGTCTTTGCAGGGGCCTTTGCAGAGGCCTTTGCAGAGGTCTTGCGATCTGAAGCAAGATTGACCTCTGCCTGAATCGCCTCAGCCGTAGCCATCACCAACCGTTCATGCCGCTGAAGTCGATCGCGAAGGATGACGAAATCCGTGCCAAAGAGAATCACCCCGTAGCTGACAGACAGCAAACCCACGATCGAGAGGCTTACCCGTTGCCGAATCGACAACGCAAACCTGCCTTGCATGGGGCCTGTCACGAAGATTCCTCTTTTAGCGGTCTTGGGCTTGTCCATCAAGGCTTCACGAGCCCCGGCGCTCTAAGACCTGCACCAGCTGGCCCATCAACAGGGCCACGGCATCACTGCCGGAGCCGGCCCGACCCGGATCCAAGTCGCCTGGATCAACGGCCACCCAGCCCCCATCACCGGGTAGACGCAGCTCAAAATGCAAATGGGGGCCTGTGCTGAGGCCCGTACTGCCGACCCGGCCAATCACCTCTCCCTGCCGCACCCGATCCCCAGGCTTCACATAGAGCTCGCTGAGATGGCCATAGAGGCTGCGGCGAAGCGGGGTGGCATGCTCCACCTCAATGGCCAATCCGTAGCCCCCGGCCAAACCACTACTGATCACAAGCCCGGAAAGGGCAGCCACCACCGGGGTGCCTTCAGGGGCGGCCAGATCCCTACCGGCATGCATCAACCAATTGCCCAGCAGGGGATGCAGTCGCCAGCCAAAGCCACTGGTGGTGACGGCCGAGCCCATCAGGGGGAAGAGCAACCGGCGATTGCCATTGCCCAGCAGCGGTGTGGGCCGGGGGGTCACCCCAAACACATCGGCCAGCCGAAAGGTTCCCCCAGAGCCCGATAGCAAGGCCGAAACCGGCACCGTCAATGGGGGCAGGGGGCGGCCATCGGCCCCCAGGCGCTCGATGCCATCGGCGCTATTGGAATACCGGCTTGGTCGCGTGCCCCAACGGACCACCAAGCCGGTGCGGCATTCCTGATCGGAGAGGGCCCCGCTGCGGCAAGCCTGCTGGTGGGCCGGCACATTGAAAGGGGTCGTTCCGCCACCGGAGCGGATCCGGGAGCGCTCCGAAGGCGTCACCACCCCATCCCGCACCAAAGCATCCAAGGATGCATCAAAGCGGACTGGCGGCTGGGAGCTCAGTTGGGCTGGATTGGGTCGCAGGGGTTCAGCCAAGGGACCCGGTAGGGGTTCAAGGTGCTGGGCCTGGCTCCACGCCAACCCTGCCGCCAGAAGTGGCACGAGGCTTGGAAGCAACAACACGGTTGGGCGCAACAACCGTGCAAGCAGGTGGCGGGCTGGGGACTGGCCTCTCATCAAGCCATCCTAAAAACTGCGCTGCAAGGTGATTTCAGCCCCAGGTCGCTGCAGGCGCAAGCCCCCGTCGCGCTCGAGACCCAGCACCTGCCACCGCTCACCCCCATGGAGAAAGCCCTCCGGCGGCCTGAGTAGCAGGCCCTCCGCAGCCCGCCGCACCTGGTCGGGATCGCCCGCCAGCTGCTGGGACCGCTCCAGGGCCGCCAAGGCCAAGGGGAGCAACCGTTGGGGCTTGGCCCGGGGATGGAACCCTCCCCCCGCCAACGCCTGGGCCACCGAAATCCCGCCCTGGGGTGGGCGATTGGTGCCGTTGAGCCCCAGGCCCACCTGGGCCCAGCGCACCCTGTTGCCCCGCAGCCGAAGCCGGGGCAAGAGGCCAGCCAATTTTCGTCCGTCCACCAGCAGATCGTTGGGCCACTTGAGGGATACCGCCACACCCAGGGCCTCCAGCTGCTCGGCCAATCCCACCGCCGCCGCCAAACCCAGGGCCGCGGAAGCCTCCAACGGGCTGGGCCAGGGGAAGGCCGCACTGATCCAGAGCCCCCCCGGGGGGGAGTGCCACACCCGGCCCCGCTGCCCCTGGCCAAAGCGTTGCTGGTGGGCCATCACCACCAATCCCCCCGTCAGCGGTTGGGCTGGGTCACGGCGCCGGAGCCAACGATCGAGCTCCACCTCCGTGCTGGCGCACACCGTCCAACGACGCAGCTGCCAGCTCAAAGCTGGGCCAACCATGCACCGATGCGGGCGGCCCCACGTTCGAGCTGCTCAACCGGATGCACCAAAGCCAAGCGCACCCAGCCCTCACCCCCGGGGCCAAAGCCATTGCCCGGGGTGAGGCAGACCCCTGTGGCATCGAGCAAGGCCGCGCAAAACGACTCGGAACTGAAGCCCAAAGCGCGCGCCTTGGGCGGCAGCTCGAGCCAGAGATACAGGGCCATCGAAGGCACCCGCACCGGCCAGCCCGCCGCCTCCAGGGCTGCGGCCATGCGATCCCGCCGCGGCCGATAGACCTGCTTGAGCTGCTCGGGCCAGTGGGGGGCCTGCTGCAACGCGGCGATCGCCCCGGCCTGCAAGGCCAACGACTGGTTGAAGTCGACCACGCCCTTGAGCTGGCGCAGGGCCGTGATCAACCATGGCGCCCCAATCGCAAAGGCCAGGCGATAGCCCCCCAGACACCAACTTTTGGAAAAGGAGAAAAACTCAATGCCGCATTGCCGCCAGGCCGGATTGCGCAGCAGGGCTGGGGCCTCGCCGTCGAGGGCTAAATCCACATAGGGGTTGTCATGGGCCAGCACGATCCCGTGCTCGAGGGCCTTCTGCACCGCTTCATCCAGCCAGGCCTGCTCACCGGTGGTGGCGGTGGGGTTGTGGGGGAAACCCATCACCATCAGCTGGATCCGATCCCATTGCGCCGGGCTGAGGGCCCCAAAATCTGGGCGCCACTGGCGGGTGGGGTCCAGGGGCAGCAGCACCGGCTCCGCTGAGGCCAGGTGCAAGCCCCCCATGTGGGAGGGGTAGTAGGGATCCAGCAGCAGGGCCTGATCGCCAGGGTTTAACACCGCCAAGGGGAGGTGGGCCGTGCCCTCCTGGGAGCCCACCAACAGCAGCACCTCGGTGTCGGGGTCGACGGCCGTGGCAAAACGCTTGGCGGCCCAATCGGCCACCGCCTGGCGAAAGGGCTGGGTGGCCCCGTGCATGCAATAGGCGGCGCTCTCTGGACGCTGCAGGACAGCCGCCATGGCCGCGATCGCCGCGGCAGGGGGTTGGAGGTCGGTGGAGCCCAGGGAGAGGTCGAGCAGCTCTGGACCAGCCCCTAGCCGCTGGCGGTAGGCCGACTTGCGTTCATCGTTGCGGGCAAAAACGCCGCTGCCAAGCCGCGAAAGCCGCTCAGAGATTGGCATCCAAGAAGGCCGCGAGTTGGGGCTTGGCCATGGCGCCTTCGTGGCGCGCCACCTCCGTGCCGTCCTTGAACAGGATCAAGGTGGGTAGCCCCTGAATCTTCTGGCCATCCCGGGCCGTGGGATGGCCATCGGCATCGAGCTTGCCCACCTTCAAGCGGCCGGAGTACTCGCCATCGGCCCAGGTCATCAAGGGGGCCATCAGGCGGCAAGGTCCGCACCAGGTGGCCCATACATCAACCAGCACCACACCTTGGGCATCCAGCACTTCGGCTTGGAAATTGGCATCGGTGAGCTCAACGACGGCCACGGGAATGAAGCAGATCTGGGCCAAGTGTAGGAACTGGCCCAGGGTCCAGCGTTGGCCTCAGCCCTGCTCAATGGAGCGTTTGAGGGCCTCGAGCTCTCCATCAACCTCCGTCACCTTGACCTGCTGCACCCCGGCCTGATCAGCTGCAGAAAGGTCGGCTGCAGGCAACGACACCTGGGAAGCGCCCCCAGAGAGGCGCCGCTTCATGGCCTCCAATTCGCTATCCACCTCCGGGGCCCCTTCTAGGGCCGCAAACTTGCTTTCCAGATCGGACCCAGCCAGCTCGCCAGCGGCGGCGCTGTTGGCTTCGAGCATCTCCACCTTCTCCTGCATGCGCTCAAAGGCAGCCATGGAGGTGTTGGTGCCGAGGTTGCCCACGGCGCTCTGCAGTTGGACCTGGGCCTGGGCCGCCTGGGCCCGGGCCTTGAGCATGTCCTTTTTGGTTTTGGCCTCGGCGATCTTGCCCTCCAGGGCCAGGAGGCTCTTTTTGAGCAACTCCACCTGGCCGGCCTGGCTGTTGAGCTGGGTCGAGAGGGCGGTGGAGGTTTCCTGGCAGGTGCGGCGCCGGGCCAGGGCTTCCTTGGCCAGGTCTTCTTCGCCCTTTTTCAGGGCCAGCTCGGCCCGTTCATACCAAGTGGCGCTTTGGCTCTCGGCCTGCTCGGCCTGGTTGGCAATGCGTTTCTGGCTGGCAATCGCCGTGGCCACGGCCTGGCGCAGCTTGACCAGGTCCGACTGCATGTCGGCAACGGATTGGTCAAGAATCTTGCCCGGATCTTCCACGCTGCTTAACGCCGCATTGGCGTTGGCACGGATTAGGCGGCTGAGGCGGTCGAAAAAACCCATTGGTGCAACAAGCCCATCCAGAGAAGGCAGGGCTTGAGGCTAACCACAATGGGCCTAGCCTTCAACGATGGCCAAGGCGCCCCGGGACCAAACCCGCCAAATCGGCAACCTCTCGTTGCTGCTGCCGGCCCCTCGGCCCGGGGCCAGTGGCCTGGGGAGCTGCCTCAAGGCCCTGGAAAAAGACTGGCACCGGGGCGGCCACCTGGCGGCGCTCTGGCAGGCCTGGCCCAAAATCGCCGGCCCCCAACTGGCCCCCCACTGCCGGCCGCTGCGGCTGCAGGGAGGCCTGCTCACCGTGGGGGCGGCACCGGGGCCCTGGTTACAGGCCCTGCAATACAACCGCCACCAACTAATCGGTGCCCTGCGGGCAGCGGGATTCAGCCTGCGGGATCTAAAGATCGAGCAGCACTACGGCCGCGCCCAAGCCACCCCGGGAGGGGAGGCCGAGGCCCAAACCTGGGCTGTCCATCCCAGCCGGGTGGACGTGCATGGGATGGCCACCTGCCCCAGCTGCGGCAGCCCGGCCCCGGCCGGCGAGATGGCCCTCTGGGGCCATTGCAGCTTTTGCCGCCGGGCCCAGCTGACTGGGGTTTAGTACCGCTCGGGCCTTGGCTTCTGCCAATCGGGCCGGATCCCAGTGGCAGCGGCGATCAGGCCGGCCCGCCGGGCCAACTGCCAGCGCTCCACCCTCCAGAGCCGGTAGATCCCATGGACGGCCAACTCTTGGTGGGGCAGCGTCTGCCAAAAACCCTGCTGGGCAGTGCCCTGGTCGATCACCACCAAAATGGTTGTCTTGTGGATTGGATCAGGGGTCGCCGCCCTAGGCGCCGGGCTTGGGTCTAGGCCCGGGCGGTTTTCCTTGGCCAGCCGGTCGTTGAGGTTGAGCAAGCCCACGGGCCCGGCCCCCTCGTAGAGGACCACTTGGCGGCTGTAGTAGTGGAGCGAAGGCTTCATCACGCCCACCATCGCCAACGGTTCGGAAGCCTGGGGCTGGCGGGCCACCGCGGCGGCCATCTGCCGCACCGGCAGGCCCCGCAACTGGTCTCCCAACTGCCAGGCCGGCAGCAACACCAGGGGAACAAAGGCGGCGATGGGCCACTGCAGGGCCAGTAAGGCCTGGGGGCCATCCCGGCGGAGCCCCCAAATCACTCCCAGGGTTGCCAGCGCAAACAGGCCCCCAGCCCACCAGAGCCAGCCACCGGCCAACAAATCCACCGGCAAGCTCGGCATCTCCGGCTCCTGGATCAGGGGGACCCACAGAGGGGCGGCCGCAAAGCCACCGGCCAGGACGAGGGATAAGGCCGCGGTGCCCCCCCAGGCCCAGCCGCGACCCGACCCGCTCCCCCTGGCCTGCTGGGCCGCCAAGGCAATCAACAGCCCAGCCGCCGGGGTGGCGGGGATCCAATAGCTGGGCAACTTGGTGGCGGCTGCGGTGAAAAACACCAACACGGCCACCAGCCAGCAAGCCGCAAAGCGCTGGAGGGAAAGGGAAGGAGGCAAGGGCTCCCGCCAACGGCGCAGCACCTGGGCCAAGCCCAACAGCAGCAGGGGCGTAGCGGGCAGGCTGGCGATGACCAGCACCACCCCAAAGAACCACCAGGGCTGCAGGTGGTGATTCACCACCACCGTGAAGCGCTGCAGGTTGTGGTAGCCAAAAAAACTGCGTACGAAGGGTTCCCCCTCCACCGCCACGGCAGCCAGATACCAGGGGATCGCCATCACCGCTGCGATCACCAGGCCCCGCACCGGCCTGAGCCGGCGGGACAGCCCCACCAGATCCCTTTGCAGCCAGCCAAATAGCAACAGCACCAACCCAACCAGCACCACCGCCACCGGGCCTTTGGTGAGCACCGCCAAGCCCAGGGCCACCCAGCCGGGCCACCAACGCCGCTGGCCATCGGCATAGGCCTGCCAGCAGAGCAGCAGGCTCCAGGCCACGCAGGCCGAAAACAGGGCGTCGCTGGCCGAAATCCGGCTCCAGAGCAGCACCAAGGGCGACAGGGCAAAGGCCAGGGCTGCTCCCAGGGCCGTCAGGGCGGGCCGCGGGCCCCCTTGGGGCCACCGCAACAGGCTGTGGGCCAGGCCCAGCATCACGCTGATCGAGGCCAGCGCCGAGGGCAGCCGGGCGGCCCAGGTGCCCAAGGGATTCAAATAGTCCTGGCCTGGAAGAGCATAGAGCAAACCCATGGCCCAATAGACGAGGGGCGGCTTGTCGTAGCGGGGCAGGCCATTGACCCGGGGGATCAACCAATCCCCCGTGTCCGCCATCGCCCGGGCAGAAGCCGCAAACAGGGGCGGGGTTTCATCCACCAGGCCCGTGCTGCCCAAGCGCCACACAAACAACACCAGGCCCAGGGCCGCCGTGATCAGGAGCACGCGGCGGCGCAGGGCAGGGGCAATGGGCAAGTCGCTCAAACCGGGCCGGCTGGGGTGGCCAAAAGCTATCTGGCCACCCCCTGGAGCCAGGCCTCAATCCGGCCAGCAAAGGCATCCTGGGAGCAGTGCTGCTCCACCCACTGGCGGCAACTGGTGCGCGGCACCGCCAGGGCCCGCTGCAGCGCAGCGGCCAAATCCGAGCGGTCATCCGGGCGGGCCAAGGCCCCATTCAGCCCCTCCTGCACCAGCTCCCCCGGACCACCCCGGGCATAGGCCGCCACGGGAACGCCGCAGGCCATGGCCTCCACCACCACGTTGCCAAAGGCCTCATTCCATTTGGGGGTGTTGAGCAGGGCCAGGCACAGGCCCAGTTCGGCCTGGAGTTGGTCGGTGGGCAAAAACCCCCGCCAGATGAGCGTGCCCTCCGGCACGGAGGCATCCACCGCCTCGGCATAGGCGCCATCTTCCCGGTAGCCCCACACGTGCAGGGGCAATCCCAGCTGGGCCGCCACGGCTGCGGCATCCTCGAGGCCCTTTTCCGGGGCGATGCGCCCCGCCCAACCCAGCTGCTGCCTGGGCTGGGCTGAAAAGCTGTAGCGCTGCAAATCAAAGCCGTTGCCCACCAGTTGGGGCGGGGCTGAGAGCTGGAAATCGGCAGCCTGGCTGGCGGTATGGAAGGCCAAGTGGCGGTGGTGACTACGGCTGATTTGGGAAATCACCCCATCCATCGCCTCCCCCACCGAGCCCATGCTCACCAGGTGGGCCAAGGGCGTTTGGGTATGGGGGGTGAGCCAGAGGGGCAGCCAGTCGTAGGCGAGGTTGAGGAGCACATCAAAGGAAGCCTGGGCCAGCAAGGCCCGCTGCCAGAACTGGGCCAAGAGCCCATCGGCGGGCATGGTGATCGGGGCCCCGCGGCCCTGGTGCTGGCAACTGGGCTGGGGCGCTCCGGTGCAGGTCCACAACGCGGCCGCCCCACAGGAGGCCGGCAGCACCGATCCCGCTGCCGCCAGCACGGTGATGCCATGGCCCCGCCGCAGCAGGCCGGCCACCAGGGCGGCCAAGGTGAGCTCCACCCCCCCTCCCTGGCCGCTGCCCAGGGGGCCCACCGGGGTACTCACCACCAAAATCCGCATCACAACCTCCCCTGCCAGAGCTGCTGGCGCCGATTGATCAGTAGCACCGAAACCAGGGCCAAAAGGGCCCCCAACCACTGAAGTGGCTCCAGGCTTTCCTCCAAGAACAACACGCCGCACAACAGGGCAAAGACGGGTGTCAGAAAGGTGAGGGCCGTAAAGCCCGTGAGATCACCGCTGCTGGCAAACCAGAAAAACAGGCCATAGGCCAGGGCACTGCCCAGCACCGTGGCATAGGCCATCAGGCCCCATTGGCCGGCGCTCCAGGCGGGCCAAAGCGCGCTCCAAAAGTCTTGCCCCAGTCCAGCTGGCCCCCCAGGCGCCACCAGCGGGGTGATCAGGGCCCCCAGGAGCAAAGGTCCACTGCCCAACACCATGTGCCACCCCGTGATCGCCACCGGATCGCTGTGGCGGGAGGCATAGCGGCACAGCACCGTGCCCGCAGCCATGGCCGCCGCCGCCCCAAGCATCCAGAGTTCCCCGTGGCTCCAGGGGTGCAAATCCAAAACGGAAGGGCCTTCCAGCCACCAGTGCTTGAGCAGGGGAGCCGGCAGGCCCAAACACACGATCCCCAGCAACCCCAACAGCAGGCCACTCCAGCCCACGGGGTTGATCGCTTCGCCAAACAGGCTGCGGGCCAGCAGGGCGACCAGCAGCGGCTGGGAATCAATCAACACCGAGCCGAGGCCCGCCCCGGTTTGGCCGAGACCCTTGGCCAACAGGCCCTGGAACAGGCTGCCATCCACGAGGGCAAAGGCCACCAACCAGGGCCAATCGGCGGCGGCAACCCGCAGGGAACGCTTCAGCACCACCGCGGCCAGCACAACCAATGCCCCCGCCGGCAGCAACCGAAAGAGCGCCAGCAGCCAGGGACTAGCCCCGTCCAGCAGGGGCTTCATCGCTGCCATCGCCGTGCCCCAAAGGGCAAAGGGCAGCAGCATCGCAACGGTGCGCAGCAAGGGCCAAGGCGGGGCCTGGGGCATCAAAAAATCAAGGCCGCCGGGCCCGATGGTGCCTTCTTTTTAAGATCCAGACTCTTCTTCCTGTCGCAATGCTCTGGCCCTGGCGCCGCAAAACCCGACGAGCCATGGCGCGCATCGCCATTGAGGGGCCGATTGGCGGCGCCACCCGCACCCGGGTGCTCAAGGCGATCAAACAAGTGCAGGACAGGGAATGTGCCGCCCTGCTGCTGCGGATCGACAGCCCCGGCGGCACCGTGGGCGACAGCCAGGAAATCCATGGCGCCCTGCTGCGGCTGAAGCAAAAGGGCTGCAAGGTGGTGGCCAGTTTTGGCAACATCTCCGCCTCGGGCGGGGTGTATCTGGGGGTGGCGGCCGACAAAATCGTGGCCAATCCCGGCACCATTACCGGCTCGATTGGGGTGATCCTGCGCGGCAACAACCTCTCCAAGCTGTTGGAGCGGGTTGGCGTGAGCTTTGAAACGGTCAAAAGCGGCCTGTTCAAGGACATCCTGTCGCCGGATCGGGCCCTGAGTGGGGCGGAGCGCGATCTGCTGCAAAGCCTGATCGATTCGAGCTATGCCCAATTTGTGGAGGCCGTGGCCACCGGCCGCGGGCTGGGCGAGGCCACGGTTCGGGGCTTTGCCGATGGCCGGGTCTTTACCGGGGCCCAGGGCCTCGAGCTGGGCCTGGTGGATGCCCTCGGTGATGAGGAAACTGCCCGCTTGCTGGCAGCT
>CANHGA010000041.1 GCA_947460085.1 Synechococcaceae cyanobacterium | reverse complement strand
TTGCCGCCAGCAATCGCTCCAGAACGCTTCAAGTTGGGGAGCCAGGGGCGCCCCACCATCGAGGTCAGCGGGCAAGGGGGCCAGCTGCAGCGCCGGATCGCCATCGAGTTGGAGCAGCAGGGGCTCCAGGCTTTCAGGCCCCTTGAGCCGGCTCCTCAGACCTTCAAAGAGGTGGTCGGGCAGGGGAAGAACCTGCTGGTGCCAGTAGTCATGGGCAATTTGGCGCACCAGGGGGCCGCTATCGCTCTCCAGCTGCAGGGCTGGGGGAAGGCCGGCTTCGAGGGCCTGGCGTTGCAGGGTGCGGCGGCAGAACCCATGGATGGTGGTGATGTCGGCGCTATCGAGCTCCTCCAGGGCCAGCAGCAACCGGGCTTGCAGGGCCTTGGTTTGGCCATTCAGGGGCAGGAGCCAGGTGGCTAACACCGGATCGGGGGCTTCGAGGCTCGGCTCTTGCAGGCAGGCCAGGGCCTGTTGCAGCCGTTGGCCTATCCGGTCGCGCAGTTCGGCGGCCGCGGCATCGGTAAAGGTGACCACCAGCACCTGAGCCAGGCTGAGCTCCGCTTCGGCGACCAGCCGCAACACCAGGTGGGCCAGGGCAAAGGTCTTGCCCGTGCCAGCACTGGCCTCCAGGAGGCGAAGGCCTGGATCGAGGGGAAAGGTATTGGCGTTAAAAGCGGCTAAGCCGGCTGATGGGTCCCTCATCGCTGGTGCTCCAACAGGGGCCCATACAGCTCCGCGGCCAGGGCCAACGCCTGGGGTGTGAGCAGCACGGGGCCGGCCATGGAGTTGCCAAAGCACAGGCTGTGTTCGGAATCGTCCCGCTCGCCCCTCCTGCCGATACCGCCCTCCCAGCAGGCGATGGCCTTGGCCAGGCCGCTGCCCGGTTTGCGCTGCTCGGCTTCGGCGTAGGCCCAGCCGGTTTGGGGCGGTAGGGGCCAGCACTGGTCGCGCCAGGTTTGCCGCAGCTGGGCCAGCCGTTCGATCTCGGCCTGGGCCGCTTCGGCGCTGGGGCTGGTGACGTGAAGGACAGGGCCAAAACCCTTCTCTCCCCGGGCCACCAGGACCCCTTGGCTGGTGTTGAGGCCGCTGGAGCTGGCGACCAAAAGCTGGAGCCACAGCTCCAGGCCGTGGCGGCTGCGGGCTTGGGCGGTGTGTAGCACCACCACGCTCGAACCCCGTTGCTCCAGCTCGCACTGCCAAGGCCCCCAGCGCACCACCAGGTGCTTCGGCTCCCCCAGGGCGGCCAGGCTGGCGTGGAGGCTCTGCCAGCGTTGGGCCAGGGTGCTGGCCTCCAGGTTGCCCGCAGCCAGCGGAGGCAACAGCCCCTGGCCCCGGTGCACTTCGAGCCAGCTGGCTGGATCGCCCTGGAACGCGGAGTCGTCTGTCCCATGGGCCCCGTCGAGGGCCTGGCGCAGCAGCTGGGAGCGTTGCCGTTCATCCAGGCTGAGGCTGTCGAGGTCATGGAGCAGTTCGGCCCATTCCTGGGGCTTGAGCCCCAGCTGGGCGAGCCATTGGCTTTGGGGGTTCGACAGCCAATCACGCAGGTCGGTGTAGGCATCCTCCGGAGCTGGGCTTGAGGCTTCGGTTTGGGTGGCTTGCCCCCGGCTGGCCAGGGGTAGGGGTTTGCGAATTTGGGCGGTCTCGATCCATTCGCGCGCTTCCAGCAGGCGACGATCACAGCTGCCCGGAGGCCGCTCGCCGATCGGCTCGAAATTTGCCCGGTCGAGGGGGTTGGCGGGGTGCTCCACCACCAGGGCCGCCCCCCCGCAGGGGAGGGCTCCCTGCAACCACTCGAGCCATTGGCGCACGGGGGTTGCGGGGGGCATGGCTTCGCCTTTGCGCCCATCCCGGCTGCTCCAGCTCACCATCAGGTGGTCCCTGGCCGAGAGCAGCGCCTCCATCAGCACATAGCGGTCTTGATCCGCCGGTTGGGGATCCCCCAGGCAACGCCGGTGCTCCATCAAGTGGAAGCCGGAGCGTTGGCGCTGCCTGGGGAATTGGCCGGCATCCAGGCCCATCAGCACGATCACCCGGTGGGGAATGGCCCGCATCGGCTCGAGGGCGCTGATGGTGATCGCCCCACTGCGGTGGCCGAAACGGCCTGAATCGACAGCCAGGCGCTCATCGAGGACGGCCGCCACCACCGCCGCATCCAGCACCAAGGCGCAGCCATCGGCGGCCTGTTGCCAGTCGTCGATGGCAGCCAGGATTACGGGCAATTCCCAGGCCCGATCGCCCCCGTCGCCAAAGAAAGCCCCCAGCAGGACGGCCAAGGTCTCGGCCCAGGCTCCGCAGGAACGGCTGCGGCGCAGGCTGGCCAGCCCATCGCGCAGGCTGGTGAGCAGGTGCAGCCAGCGACCCACCAGCTCCAGGCCATGGCCCGTGGCCAGGGGCGCGGTGTCCCCCGGGGCCAGCCCCGGTGTCTCCGGGAGGACCAGCCCCAGCAGGAGCCGATCAATGGCCCAGGCCAGGCTGCCCGTGGCGTCGCCACCCCGCTCGCGGGCGTCCAAACCCCAGCGGAAACCACAGCGCTGCAGCACCCCATGCAATTGGGCGACCTCGGGGCCGCTGAGTTGGAAGTGCTCCTGCAGGGCCCCGCTGTCGAGCAGGGTCTCCAGGGAGGAGGCCGTGAGCCGCTCGCCGGCCAGCTGCAGCAGTTGGAGTAGGGATCGGCTGATCCCCGCCTCGCTTTGCTGGCTGCGATCGGTCAGGCGCCAGGGGAGGTAGACCCCCGTGGCCTCGCTATCGCCAAAGACGGAGGCCACCAAGGGCGCAAACGCGTCCACTTGGGGCGTCATCACCAGGATGTCCCGGGGCTCCAGGCTTGGATCAGCAGCGAGCCACTGCAGGATCCGATCCCGCACGATCTGCACCTGACGCAAGAGGCCTGGGCAGGGATGGAACTCCAGGGAGCTATCGCCTTCGGAGCGCTTTAGCTCCATGGCCCCATCCCCCTGGGCCAGCCGTTGTTGCAACTGGGCCAGGAGCGGGACGGGGCCCGGTCCTGGGTGGGAGGCTGCCGCTGCGAAAAACAGGTCCCGGTCTTGGGCCTGGCCCAACAGGCTCTCACCGGTGCCCTCGAGCAGCTGTTGAAATTCCCCGCCCAGGCGGCCAAAGCGGGCTTCCAGGCCCGGGGCCTCCATGAACCAATCCCCGGCGAAGGGCTCCTGCAGGGCCACAGCCGAACTGAGGCGTTCGCGCCGACTTGTGCAGCGCTGCCAGAGATCGGGACTGGTGGTGAGCAGGTACAGGTCGATCTGGGTGTGGGCGCTCATCGCCTGGAGCAATTGCACCTGGATCGGCGCCAGGCTGCTGAGGCCAAACAAACGCACGTGGCTGGGCAAGGTGCCGGCGGGGGGTGCCCCTTGGCGGAGCTGGCGGATGGCGGCCTGCACCTTCAGGCCAAAGGGTTGTTCCCCGAGCCGGTCGCGCAGGGCCGCCAGGAGCAGCGGTTGCCAGAGCTGGGCCGCAGCCAGGGGCTCGCCCCGGCTGTCCACAGGCTTGCCCTGCCACCAGGCAGCCAACAGGTCGGGCCGGTAGAGGGCGTAGTCATCGAAGGCATCGGCGATCGCCCGCCCCAGCTGCCAGTGGGCCAGCTCCAACCGGTTTCCCATGCTGTGCTCGGCAAGCCAGCGCTTGAGCAGTTGGGCCTCCGGTTGCTCCACGAGCTCGGGCAAGAGCGCGAGAACCGGCCACACCAATTGGTTGGCCCGCCAGGGATCGTTCTGGGGGGATCCCTCCTTTGGGGCCTCTGCCTCCACCAGGGCATTCACAATCCGGCGCAGTTGGCTGCCGGGGAAAGGGAAACGGATGTTGGCGGCGATGCCGCCGAGCCCCATGGCGAGCTGTTCGCCGAGCCAGCGGCTTGTGGGCCAGGTGTTGACCACCACCTGCACCTGCTCAAAGGGGCCGGGGGGGGCCAGCCGCAGTTGGGTTGCGAGCAGTTCGGCGAGGAGTTCCGCCCGGTTGCTGCGGAAAACGGTGAGCAAGGGGTGGCCTCTAGGGCAGGCAGCTTTCCAGCTGGTGGCTGACCGATGCGAGGGTCAGGGACTGGGGGATTGTCCGCTGGCCGGCCACCTGGCGGATCTCGCCGGTTTCGGGGCAATAGGCCGACAGATCGCCGCCGTAGCAGGCTCCCGTATCCACCATCACGATCTGCCCTAGCCGCCGCACCTGGGGCCCGGGGGTATGGCCGATCACCACATCGCCAAAGCGTCCGTCGTAGGCCTGCCAAAAGGGCATGCGGATGCTCAGATCGGGCTTCCAGGTTTTGGGATTAAAGCCGGCGTGGGTGGCAACCCAACCGGGTTGCACGAAGGTTTTCGGCAGGTTGGCGAGGCGCTCTTGCCAGCGGCGGCAGGCGGTTTCGCCGAGTTGCCGGTAGGTGTCGCAGCCGGCGAGGGCCCTCTGGGAGGACCAGTTGCCCCGGCGCAGGGCTTTCACCAGGTCGGCCTCATGGTTGCCCTTGAGCCAGATGGCCCGTCCGCTCTCCACCAGCGACCAGGCCAACTCCATGGTTTCCAGAATCCTGGGGCCCCGGTTGATCACATCCCCGCACAGCACGAGCCTGTCGTGGGAGGGAAGCTGGTCAACCAGCGCTTGCAATGGTTCTGCGCAGCCGTGGACGTCCCCGATAACCCAATGGTTTGGGGAACGTGAGGGGGGCGTCATCAGTCCGTCGCGTTGGTAACAGTCTGGCCCCTGAACCGGTGGGTTGTCAGCCCCCCATCGGCTCGGTGTGAGATCGCTGGTACGGTCGCTCGAGCGCTCGGGAACCTTCGATCGAAACGCCGCAGCCCAAGGATCTGAAGTCGTTGCCCGTGGTCCAGCGGGTCAATGCCCTGGTGGGAGCGCTCGATGGGGCCAAGCGCACCAATGAGGCCCTGGCCAATTGCTCCAATGGCGAGCAGATGCTGGATGTGTTGCTCGATGCCTCGGCCAAGCTGGGTTTGGGCCTGAGCCGGGAGGAGTTGGCCAACACCCCACCGATTCGCGATTGGGTGTGGTGGAAGAACAAAGAGGCGGTCTTCACCATCGGTGACGCCAAGCCCCGCTATCAGCAGGACACCCAGCAGCCCAAGCGCTTTCTGGGCCTGTTTTAAGCGCCGGCCTTATTAAGCGCCAGCGAGGGGGTTGGGGATTGAGCTGCTGGGCGCCTCAAATTGGCCAAAGGCCACATACTCCAGGCGCAGCTTGAGAAACGCAATGAATTTCTCGTCGGTTGACACCACCGCGGCTGCCGGGCGGGGAACGGCGCTGGCGACCGGTTCGAGTTCGGGGGCATCGAGGAAGGCGGGCCGTTTCACCAACCAAAAGTCGATGGCCTTGTTCTGCTCCCCGTAATGGCGCACCCGCTCCCGCAGCACCTCGTCGAGGGGCTCTTCTTCGGTGAGGAACGCCTCGCTGGCGGCAACGAAGTAATAGGTGCTCATGGCTGGTGGCTGCCGAACAGGGGGTCGCGGCGCGGATTCTGGACCAGAGCCCTCATTTCGCGCACGGCCTCCTGCAATCCCACGGCGAGGGCGCGGGCCACGATCGTGTGGCCAATGTTGAGCTCCTCCATCCCTTCGATGGCTGCCACAGGCTCCACGTTTTGATAGGTGAGGCCGTGGCCCGCATTGACCCGCAGGCCCAGGCTGCGGGCGATAAAGCTGCCTTCGCTCAGCCGGGCCAATTCGAGGGGTTGCTGGTTCCAGGGGGCCTCGGCATAGGTGCCCGTATGCAGCTCCACCCAGCGGGCGCCGGTGGCTTGGCAGGCCTCGAGTTGCAGCTGATCAGCATCCACAAACAAACTCACCCCGATGCCTGCGTCCTGGAGCCGGCCGACCAGGCCCCTGAGGTGGTCCCGTTGGCTGGCCACATCCAGGCCCCCTTCGGTGGTCACCTCCTGGCGCTTCTCGGGCACCAGGGTGACCATGTCGGGCTTGATGCGAAGCGCGATCGCTTCCATTTCGGCGGTGGCCGCCATCTCCAAATTCAAGCGGCTTCGCACCGTGGCCCGCAGCAGCTCCACATCGCGATCTTGGATGTGGCGGCGGTCTTCCCGCAGGTGAACGGTGATGCCATCGGCCCCCCCCAATTCGGCGAGAAGGGCATAACTCACCGGGTCTGGCTCCACGGTGCGGCGCGCCTGACGCACGTTGGCGATGTGGTCAATGTTGACGCCAAGACTGGCCATGGGCTCTCAAAGGTGTTCGGGCGGGCCGAGGGACCAGGCCCCGCAGCGAAATCCTATGGACCAACAGTCGACCGCCGAGCTAACTGCCCGATGCCGGCTCAAAACCTGGGCCAGGCGCCTTAGCTTTCGATCATCCCGTTCGGAAAGGTTGGTGGCGGCACAGACAGCCCAATCCACTGGCCAGCTGGATTTCTCCGCATCCCTCCGGCGCGAGCGCAGCCTCTGCAACGGCGTGAGCCCCTGGCTGGCTCCTTTGGCCACGGTGGTGACCCAGGACCTTGCCCTGCCGGCCTATTTCAAGCAGGTGCAGGTGTTGGGCCAGGAGCGGTTGCCGCTGGATGGTCCGTTGCTTCTTGCCCCCACCCATCGCTCGCGGTGGGACGCCTTGGTGATCACCCACGCGGTGGGCCGGCGCGTCAGCGGCCGCGATTGCCGCTTCATGGTCACCCTCGATGAGATGAAGGGGCTCCAGGGGTGGTTGTTGCATCGGTTGGGCTGTTTCCCGGTGAACCAGGCCCGTCCCACCACCGCCACCCTCCGCTACGCCGTCGATTTGCTGGAAACATCCCACCAATTGGTGGTGTTTCCTGAGGGCCGCATTCGCACCGACAACACGCCGATGCAGTTGCGCCAGGGCCTGGCCCGCCTAGCCCTGTTAGCGGCTAGCCAGGGGGTGCGGGTTCCGGTGTTGCCGGTGGGAATTGCCTATGGCCACGGGCGGCCCCGTTTCCGCGACAGGGTTGCGATTTGCCTTGGTGAGCCCCTGGTGATCTCAGGCCAGGGCCGCGATGCTGCGGTTGCCTTCAACCAGCGATTGACGGCGGCGATGCTGCTGGCTGAAGGCCAGGCGCGCATTGCCATTGGCCTGGATGGCTGAGCTGGGGGTGGGAGCGGGGCCCTTAGAGTTCGAAACACTTGATTGTCTGTTTGTGCGTAGGTCCATCCGCACCCTTAGCGGCACTTGTGTTGCCCTCGCTGCCCTGGCCCTGCCACCGTTGCTTGCCCCCGGCTCACTTGGGAGCCAAATGCTTCCTGGGGCCTCGGCCCAGCAGCAGGTTCAGCCCGTGGATGCTGCCCTCACGATCAATGCGGTGCAGGCCGCCTTGGCCAAGGGTGACCAGGCCGCATCCAGCGGCAATCTCACCGAGGCCCGCAAGCAATACGACTTGGCCCGCGATTACTGCCGCAAGTTGTTGGGCTTCTACCGCGATTTGAGCGGTTCATTCCGGGGCTTGGATGCCCGTATCCCCCGGGAGATGGATCAGAAGGGTCGCGAAGCCCTCGAGACCTTGGCCCAGGCCAATCTGCGCTTGGCCGCTGTGTTCCGTCGCCAGAACCAACCGGAAGTGGCAGTGCCCCTGCTGGTGGAGGTTGTCAAAATCATGACCCCAGCGACGCCAGAGGGTCGTAAGGCCTACCAGAGCCTGGTGGAAATTGGCTTCGCCACCACTCCCTACACCGCTGGCCAGGTGCTCGATGCCCCCCCCGGCAAGTAGGGACCGTTTTCGAGTCTCGAGCCCCTAGATTTCCCCCCTACCTAGAGCGCGCTTGATGGTGAACTTCGACCAAGTGAAGGCGGCCATTGGCCGTGCTTTGCCCGATGCCTCCGTTGAGGTGGAAGACCTCACCGGAGGTGGCGACCATCTTCAGGTCAAGGTCGTCTCGAGTGCCTTTACCGGTCTAAACCGCATCAAGCAGCACCAGTTGGTCTATGGCGCCCTGCGCCAGGAGCTGGCCAGCGAAGCCATCCATGCCCTAGCCCTGCAAACCTCTACCCCCGCTTAATCGATGGAAGCCACTACCAAACAACGCATCGACGACCTGGTCGCCACCAGCCCGGTCTTCGTGTTCATGAAGGGCAACAAGCTCATGCCCCAGTGCGGCTTCTCCAACAACGTGGTGCAGATCCTGCACTCGTTGGGTGTGGCCTTTGAGACCTTCGACGTGCTGTCCGATGGGGAGATCCGTCAGGGCATCAAGGAGTACTCG
Organism: Synechococcaceae cyanobacterium; assembly: GCA_947460085.1. Classification (GTDB taxonomy): domain Bacteria; phylum Cyanobacteriota; class Cyanobacteriia; order PCC-6307; family Cyanobiaceae; genus Cyanobium_A. Next base: position 3,635 of record CANHGA010000041.1, on the reverse strand, counting down.
GAGTGGCCGACGATTCCCCAGGTGTATGTCAATGGGGAATTCATTGGCGGTTCCGACATCCTGATCGAGATGTACAACTCGGGCGAATTGCGCGAGAAGATCGAAGTGGCCCTCGCCAGTTAGGCCCGTCCGGTCTCGTAAAGGGTGCGCGGATCCCCATCGGGTCCGACAAAACTGGAAGGGTCCATGATCCAGCGATCCACAAGTTCCTCGAGCCGCCGTTGTTGGATCGGGTCGAGGATGGTGGTGCGCCGCAGGGCGTGCAGGTACCCATCGGCATAGAGCCGCATCTCCGCCGGGCTGTGGTAGCGGTGCGCCAATTCTTGGCAGGCATCGCACAGCGACTGGAAATGGCGAATGGCTTCGGGGTGCTGGAGGGCTGTCATGGACGAAGGAACCCAGACCCCATTCTGACGCTTGGGGCTTCCCATGGCGACCGTTACCCACGTGCCAGATGGCAAGGCATCGCTTGATACCCGTTTGGCCGCCGCGGGCCCATTAGCTTGGACAAATGGTGATCCAGCAGCCCCAAGCCGCCCCCTCGGCCCAGGCCATCCAGCCCCACCGGGTGCTGGTTGTCGATCCCCATGGAACCCTGCGGACGGTCCTGGCCCAACGGCTGCGCCAGGACGGCCATTTGGCGGCGGCTGTGGCCTCGGCCCGGGAAGCCCTGGAGGTTTGCCAAGACCAATCCCCCGACCTGTTGATCAGCGCCGAACTGTTGGATGAGAGCTCGGCCCTTCGCCTGGCAGCCCAGTTGCGTTGCCCGGTGATGGTGCTCACGGCCCGCACGGGGTCTGAGCCTGTGGTCACCCTGCTTGACGCCGGCGCCGACGACGTGTTGCGCAAGCCCTTCGGCCTGGAGGAGCTGGCGGCCCGGGCCCGCACGCTCCTGCGCCGCAGTGCCAGTGGCTTGCAGGAACGGGTTTGCGTGGGCCCTCTCGAGGTGCACGTGTTGCTCCGGCAGGTGACCTTGCGTGATGAGCCCGTGGAGTTGAGCCCCCGGGAATTTGCCCTGCTCTGTGCGTTGCTGATGCCGCCTGGGGTGGTGCGAAGCCGGGAGGAGCTGCTGCGCATGGCCTGGCCGCCCTTTAGTGGGGGCCCCCGCTCGGTGGATACCCAGGTGTTGACCCTGCGCCGCAAGCTGGAGCAGGCCGGCCTCGGCGAGGGTGGCGGCATCGAGACGATGCGGCAACAGGGCTATCGCTTCAGCTTGGAAACCCTGCCGGCCGGGACCCCTGAGCCCCAGACTGACCTGGTGTTACAGCCCTCGGGCAGCTATCCCTAGGCCAAAGGCCAGTTCGGCAAGCAAGAGGGTGGCACTGAAGCCAGCCAGCAGTTGGTACGTCCATGGAGGACTAATCCTGCCAATGGCACTGGTGTCGATGCCAGTGGCCGCAGCAAACCGGCTGAGGAAGTCGTCAAAGTTGGCGACCCGTTGGGGCAGCAAAAACGCTGAACCTTCCGGGCTGCGCACATAGAACACCCGGCCTCCCTGGCTGGTGGTGACCGGGGTGAGGGCCGAAATGGACCCCCACTTCAGGGCCCAGCCCCGCCGCAAGAACCAGCTGCACCAGTTGGGATGGCCCACCCGGATGCCGGACTCATCCAGCTCCACCTGTTCACTGGTGAGGGCCACGATTAGAGCCAGGCCCAGGCCAACGGCGAGCCCCACCCCTGCCCGGCTTTCAACTGGGGCCAGCCAGGGCAACGGTGCCACCAGGGCCAGGTAGAGGCAGATCAGGGTGAGCCGGATCACGGGGGCCATGGGATAGCTCATCGATCGTCGGCGGAGCCCGGCAAGGGCTCAAGCAGTTCAGGTGGTTGGTAGCGGCCCGTAAACACCTCCTGCTCCCGCCCCTTCCAGAATTCGCCCAGGCGCATCAGGTCGGCGTGGGCCTCCTGCAACCGCGCCAGGTACTCCTGGGGGTCGAGGTCGTCCTTGCTCTCCTTGAGCTTGGTTAAGCGGAGCAACTGGAGCATCCAGGGTTTGCTGAGCTCACCGCGGGCCTCCAGATAGCGGGCCAGATCTGCCGAGCTGGGGGGTGGAGCCGAACTCATCACAGGGCACGCCGCATGACCAAGCTTATGGAGCCTGGGGACTAGGCGGGCAGGGCCCAGGGGTTGAGGCCCAAATCAGCCCCAATGCGGTGGGCACAGGCAAAGCCGCTGAAGGCCACGGCATTGAGCCCCTGGCCTGGGAAGCAGGAGTCGCCGACGCAATACAGACCGTTGATGCCCGTGCGATTGAAGGGCATGGGCAGCAAGCCAGGCAGGCGCAGGCTCGGGATGGGGCCATAGGTGCCCCCCATGCGGCCGAGGAAGCGGCGGTGGGTGCGGGGGGTGCCAACCTCGCGGTGCTCGATGCCGCTGGCCAGCCCCGGCACAATCGTTTCAAGTCGCTGGATCAGGCGGTTGGCATCGGCTTCTTTTTTGGCGGCGTAGTCGGAGGGGTTCAGCCCAGTCCAGGCCTCCATGGAGGAGGGGGTGAAGCTGTGCACGATGTGGCGGCCCTCCGGAGCCAGGGCGGGATCGAGCAGGGTCGGGATCGACACAAAAATCACCCCCTGTTCGTCTTCCATGGCCCCCCAGTCTTCGAGCAGCAGGTGGTGGCAGTGGGTGCCCGGCCGAATCAACTCAGCTTTGACGCCCAGATGCAGCGAGAGGAAGGAGGGCGAGGGCTTGTAGCGCCTGCGCCAGGTGCGTTCGGCCTGGGGGGTATGGCTGGCTTCCACCAGCGGTGGGACACCTTTGCTGGCGCCTGGGCCTTGGTCGCCAGCGAAGGTGTCCCAGCGGGTGGCATTGGAGATCACCCGTTTGGCATGGATCTGCTCGCCGTTGGCCAGTTGCACGCCCACCGCCTTGCTGCCCTCAAGCAGCACCTTGGTGACCCGGGCCTTGTAGCGAATGGAGCCGCCGTGGCGCTCCAGGCCGCTCACCAATTTCTCGGCAATCACCCCCACCCCTCCCTTGGGGTAGTTGATACCGCCGGCATGGCGATCGGAGAACACCATCCCCGCGTTGATCATGGGGGTGAGATCCGCTGGCATCACCGACCAGCAGAAGCACTCCATGTCGATGAACTTGAGCAGGGCCGGATCGCTGATGTGGGCTCGGGCCACATCGCCCACGTTCACGGGAAGCCAGCGGGCCAGGCCCAGGCAGGCCAGGGGGGCCCGGAAAAACACCTTGGCCAGGTAGGCCGGATCCTCGAGGGAGAGGAGCGGCATCGCATCGAGGCAGTTGAACACCTGCCAGCAGGTGTCATAGAAGCGGCGGATCCCTTGGGCCTCATGGGGGAAGAGGGCACTGAGCCGCTCCACAAAACTGGTGTAATCCCGATCGACGGCCACGGTGAGCCCACCGGGAAGGTGGTACTCCAGTTGGGCTGGATCGGCGATGGTTTCGCAGTACTCCCCCACATCGGCAAGGGCCCGGGTCAGCAGGTTGGTGTGGCCTTGATCGCCAAAGCCAAAGATCATCGAGGCGCCCACGTCGAAGGTGTAGCCGTCGCGCTTGAAGCTGCCTCCGGATCCGCCCGGGATCAGGTAACGCTCCAGCACCAGTACCTTGGCGCCCTTGGCGGCGAGTTGGGAGGCCGTTACCAGGCCGCCAATGCCCGAGCCAATTACGAC
>CANHGA010000040.1 GCA_947460085.1 Synechococcaceae cyanobacterium | reverse complement strand
CGAGCAGTTGCTGCACCTCGGCGGTGAGAGCAACCTGCTGGCCGGCCGAGTTCTTGGCCTCAATCCGAAGCGCGTTGTAGATCTTGGGCAGCTTGCCGGCCGGGAATTCAACGTCGAGAACCGGGCCAATCACCTGCCGGACGATGCCTTTGGTGCCGGTGGCGGTAGCAGCAGCCATAAATAAGGAAAAGGCGAGGAGCGCACAGCGGGACCATCCCGCTTGAAGCGGCACGACCTTATCACCGCGCATTGCCGGGGTGGGGTGGTTCGGTCAACCGCACAGAACCGCCCTAGCCATTCCTTGGCGGGGCCCATAGGGTTAGCACTCAACGGTTCCGAGTGCCAGCTCTCCTGCGAGTGGGGCCGGATCCGTCTCCCAGTGGCGTCTCAGACGCCATGCCGTTGCTTTCGCAATTTATTCATGGCTGCTGTTTCTCTCAGCGTCTCCACGGTTAAGCCCCTCGGAGATCGCATTTTCATCAAGGTTTCTGAGTCGGAGGAAAAGACCGCCGGTGGCATCCTCCTGCCCGACACCGCCAAGGAAAAGCCCCAGGTGGGCGAGGTGGTGCAAATCGGTCCTGGCAAGCGCAACGATGACGGCACCCGTCAGGCTCCTGAAGTGAGCGTCGGCGACAAGGTGCTCTACAGCAAGTACGCCGGCACCGACATCAAGCTCGGCACCGATGAGTACGTGCTGCTCTCCGAGAAAGACATCCTGGCCATCGTCAACTGAGCTCGTCAGAGTTTCGGCCGAACCAGTTCTGTTTAACCCTTCCCAGGGATTAACCCTTCACAAGGACATCGCCTTCCATGGCTAAGCGCATTATTTATAACGAGCAAGCCCGCCGGGCCCTCGAAAAAGGCATCGACATCCTCTGCGAAGCCGTTGCGGTCACCCTTGGCCCCAAGGGTCGCAACGTGGTGCTCGAGAAGAAGTTTGGTGCCCCCCAGATCGTCAATGACGGCGTCACCATCGCCAAAGAGATTGAACTCGAAGATCACATCGAGAACACCGGTGTGGCCCTGATTCGTCAGGCCGCTTCCAAGACCAACGATGCGGCTGGTGACGGCACCACCACGGCCACCGTGTTGGCCCATGCCATGGTCAAGGCCGGTCTGCGCAACGTGGCTGCTGGCGCCAACGCCATCACCCTCAAGCGCGGCATCGACAAGGCTTCCGAGTTCCTCGTTAAGAAGATCGAGGAGCACGCCAAGCCCATCAGCGACAGCAACGCCATTGCCCAGGTGGGCACCATCTCCGCCGGCAACGACGAAGAGGTGGGTCGGATGATCGCCGACGCCATGGACAAGGTTGGCAAGGAAGGCGTGATTTCCCTCGAGGAGGGCAAGTCGATGACCACCGAATTGGAGGTCACCGAAGGTATGCGCTTCGACAAGGGGTACATCTCGCCCTATTTCGCCACCGACACCGAGCGGATGGAAGCGGTGCTCGAAGAGCCCTACATCCTTCTCACCGACAAGAAGATCGGCCTGGTGCAAGATCTCGTGCCCGTGCTCGAGCAAATCGCCCGCACCGGCAAGCCCCTGCTGATCATTGCCGAGGACATCGAGAAGGAAGCCCTCGCCACCTTGGTGGTCAACCGTCTGCGCGGCGTGCTCAATGTGGCCGCCGTGAAGGCCCCTGGCTTCGGCGATCGCCGTAAGGCCATGCTCGAAGACATCGCCGTTCTCACCAACGGTCAGCTGATCACCGAAGACGCTGGTCTGAAGCTGGATAACGCCAAGCTGGAGATGCTGGGCACCGCCCGCCGCATCACCATCAACAAGGACACCACCACCATCGTGGCCGAAGGCAACGAGGTGGCCGTGAAGGCCCGCTGCGAGCAAATCCGCAAGCAGATGGACGAAACCGACTCCTCCTACGACAAGGAGAAGCTGCAGGAGCGTCTGGCCAAGCTGAGCGGCGGCGTGGCCGTGGTGAAGGTGGGCGCTGCCACCGAAACCGAGATGAAGGACAAGAAGCTGCGCCTGGAAGACGCCATCAACGCCACCAAGGCGGCCGTTGAAGAAGGCATCGTTCCTGGCGGTGGCACCACCCTGGCCCACCTGGCCCCTGCCCTTGAGGATTGGGCCAAGGCCAACCTTTCCGGCGAAGAGCTGATCGGCGCCCACATCGTGGCCTCTGCCCTGACTGCTCCCCTGATGCGCATCGCCCAGAACGCTGGTGTGAACGGCGCTGTGGTGGCTGAGAACGTGAAGAACAAGCCCTTCAACGAGGGCTACAACGCCGCCACCGGTGAGTACGTCGACATGCTGGCTGCCGGCATCGTTGACCCCGCCAAGGTGACCCGCTCTGGCCTCCAGAACGCGGCGTCCATCGCTGGCATGGTGCTCACCACCGAGTGCATCGTTGCTGACATGCCCGAGAAGAAGGACGGTGCTCCCGCCGGTGGCGGTGGCATGGGCGGCGACTTCGACTACTGATCTCAGGACTTCGACTGGATCTCAGCGGAGATCCAGTTGGATTTTGATCCTTCAGATCCCAGCTCCAGCGCCCCTTCGGGGGCGCTTTTTTATGGCTTGATACTGCCCGGGTTTCCGTATCAAAAGAAACCAAAAAATCGTTTTTTGTAGTGATAGCTACCAACTGCGGCCCTCGCTGGTGGGCAACGTGCCGCGATCTGCGCACCCTGCTGTGCCCCTAGATCTGATCTCGGCCTTGCCCGTGGCTGTGCTTGCGGTGGACGCCCTCTCGCCGGCAGCCCAGGCTCTGCAGAGCGCCAACAACGGCTTCGTGCTGCTCTGTGCGGCCCTGGTGTTGATGATGACGCCAGCCTTGGCCCTCTTCTATGCGGGGTTTGTGCGCAGCCGCAACGTGCTCAACACCATGGTGATGAGCTTTGCTGCCATGGCCCTGGTGAGTGTGCTCTGGGTGCTGTTTGGCTACAGCTTGGCTTTCTCCGAGGGCAGCGGCCCCCTGGCGCCGTTCATTGGGGGTTTCCAGTGGGCGGGCCTCAGCAATTGGTCGGCGTCCTATGGCAATGGCCAGCTCAGCCATGGTGCCGTGGCGTTGTTTCAGCTCACCTTCGCGATCATCACGCCAGCCCTGATCTCCGGGGCGGTGGTGGAGCGGATGCATTTCCGGGCCTGGATCGCCTTTGTGGTGCTGTGGAGCACCTTCATCTACCTGCCCCTGGCCCACATGGTGTGGGGGCCGGGGGGCTTCCTTGGTGTTGACGGTCTTGGCGCCCTGGATTTCGCTGGCGGACTGGTGGTGGAGATGGCCTCAGGGGTCGGTGCTGCTGTGGCGGCCGCCGTGGTTGGCCGTCGCCGCAGCTATCCGGGTAACGGCTCCCCGCCCCACAACGTGCCATTCATCCTGATGGGCGCTGGCCTGCTTTGGTTTGGCTGGTTTGGCTTCAATGGCGGTAGTGCCCTGATCGCTGGCAACTTGGCCTCCCTGGCCTGCCTCACCACCAATACGGCCGGCGCGGCCGCTGCGGTGGGCTGGATGGTGATCGAAACTCTCCAGCGGGGCAAGCCCACGGCGGTGGGTGTGGCCACCGGGGCGGTTGCTGGCCTTGTGGCGATCACCCCGGCCGCTGGCTTTGTGAGTCCTTTGGGCTCCGTGTTGATCGGCTTTGTGGCAGCGGCAATCTGCAGTTATGCCCTCCAGCTCAAAAACCGCAGTGGCCTCGATGACAGCCTGGATGTGCTGCCCGTCCATGGGGTTGCGGGCTTTGTGGGGATTGTGATGACGGGGATTCTTGCCCTGAAAGTGGTGAATCCGGCCGGGGCCAATGGTCTCTTGGCCGGTAATCCTGGCCTGCTGGTGATCCAGCTCAAGGCGGCAGGTTTTACGGCCCTTTGGGTGGGCGTGGGCACCTATGCGGTACTCAAGCTGATTGGCAGCGTGATGCCCCTCAGGGTGAACGACCTCGAGGAACGCCAAGGCCTCGATATCCAGGCCCACGGCGAGGAGGCCTACAACACGGAATTCACCGGCTAACCGGCTGGAGCGCTCTTCTTGCTGGGACTGGCTGTTTTGGTGGGGATGAAATTCAGGGCGATGCCGTTGTTGCAGTAGCGCTTGCCGGTGGGCTTGGGGCCGTCATCGAACACATGGCCTTGGTGCCCCCCACAACGACGGCAGTGGTATTCGGTGCGCGGCACGATCAATTTGAAATCCAGCTTGGTGACGATGCCCTTGGGCAGCGGTTCCCAAAAGCTGGGCCAGCCGGTGCCGCTGTCGTATTTGGCCTTGGCACTGAACAGGGGCAGTTTGCAGCCGGCGCACACAAAGGTGCCCGCCCGTTTTTCGTTGTTGAGGGGACTGCTGAAGGGCCGTTCGGTGCCCTCCTCCCGCAAGACCGCGAAGGCGCCAGGGCTGAGCCGTTGTTTCCACTCGGCTTTGCTCAGCTCCCAGGCCGGATCACCGGCTTTGGAGGCGGCCAGGGCTGCCTTGGCACCGCCCAAAAGCACGGCAAATCCCGATCCCAAACTGGCCAACAGGTTGCGGCGGTTCATCGCCTTACTTCAGCCAGCCAGCGCTTAGCACCACGGCCAGACCTAAAAAGATGGCGAGCAGGGTCCAGCTAATGCGGTTGAGGGTGTCCTCCGCACTGCGGGCGCTGGTAAACATTGAGCCACCGCTGGAGGCAAGCCCTCCCATGCCATCCCCCTTGGGGCTGTGGAGCAGCACGCTCACGATCAGCAGCACGCCGCTGCCAATCCAAACCCAAGACAAAATCGACGTGATCATGGATTCAGGCTAGACGCCCAGGGTCTCGGCAACGCGGTTGGGCTCACTCTGGCTGCCCAACGGAGCCACCAAGGACAGGCCACTCATGCTGGCCGGTTTTGGGAGTTCGAGGATGTCCAACAGGGTGGGGGCAATGTCGGCCAGGCCGCCGCCAGCTCGGAGTTGAACATCGGTGCCATGGCCCGGAAGCTTGCGTTTCTCGCCTTCCACCAGGATCACGGGAACCGGGTTGGTGGTGTGGGCGGTCCAGGGGCGACCATCCGGGCCTTCCATCACCTCGGCATTGCCATGGTCGGCGGTAATCACCAGGGTGCCGCCGATGCGGTTGGTCGCCTCCATCAGCCGGCCCACGCAGGTGTCCACGGTGGTGACGGCTTCGGTGGTGGCTTGCATCTGGCCGGTGTGACCCACCATGTCGGGGTTGGCGTAGTTGATCACCACTAGGGAATAGGTGCCCTTCTGGATGGCGGCGATGCAGCTATCGGTGAGCTGTTCGGCCGACATGGCGGGGGATTGGTCGTAGGTGGCAACCCGTGGCGATGGCACCAGGTGGCGGTCTTCGCCGGGGAAGGCCTGCTCGATGCCCCCATTCATGAAGTAGGTGACATGGGGATATTTTTCGGTTTCAGCGGTGCGGAATTGGCGCAAACCCGCTTCGGACACCACTTGGCCGAGCAGCCCATCCAGGGATTCGGGTGGGAAGGCCACGGCGACGGGGAGGCCCTTCTCGTACTGGGTGAACGTGACCACATCCAGATCGGGGATCAGGCTGCGCTCAAAGTTGTCGATGGTGGGTAGAACCAAGGCACGGATCAGCTGACGCACCCGATCCGGACGGAAGTTGAAGCAGACCAGCCCATCGCCGGAGGTGATCAGATCGTCCGATAGGCGCACCGGTTCGAGGAATTCGTCGCCCACGTTGTTGGCGTACGACGCCTCAATGGCCTCGACGGGGCCCACGTCACCGAGGGGGCTGGATTGGCTCAGCAGCCGATAGGCCTTCTCGGTGCGCTCCCAGCGGTTGTCGCGGTCCATGGCCCAGTAGCGGCCACAGAGGGTGGCGATGCGCCCCACCCCAGCCGCTTGGATTTGCTCCAGCACCTGGGCCACAAAGCCAGGGGCGCTGCTGGGAGCGGTATCTCGACCATCGGTAATCACGTGGATGCAGACATCCTGGAGGCCCCGGGCGGCGGCCCAGCTCAGCAGGCCGCCCAGGTGGTTGATGTGGCTGTGCACCCCGCCATCGGAGCAGAGCCCAATCAGGTGCAGGGTGTGGCCGTTGGCGAGCAACTTGTCGGCCAGGGCGTTGAGCGCTGGATTGGCGGCAATGCTGCCGTCCTTGACGGCTTGGCTAATCCGCACCAGTTCCTGGCGAATAATCCGGCCCGAACCGATGGTGAGGTGCCCCACCTCGGAGTTGCCCATTTGGCCATCGGGCAGCCCAACGGCCCCACCACTGGCTTCAATCAGGGTGTGGGGATAGGCATGCCAAAGGGCATCCATCACCGGGGTTGCCGCAGCACGAATGGCGTTATGGGCTTCCTCATGGCTGTAGCCCCAGCCATCGAGGATGGCCAGAACAACGGGCGCAATCGACGATGGTTCCCGCGACCCTGAATCGCGCAACGCCGAATCGCGCAAGACTGAGTCCCGTAATGAAGTGACGGGCAATCGGGACTTGCTCAGGGAAGGAGCGCCGAATGAAGAATCAAGGGCATTAGGCCCGCTGGAGTGCTGCTGGGAGGGAATTGCTGTCACCCGACTCACCTAGCGGTGTGCATGGCGTGGGATGTCAAACCGTGGGTCGTAAGACGGTGGAACTTAAGCGCCGGGGATTTCAAATCGTGAGATTTCAAATCGCGGGATTTCAAGGAGAGGTATGGATGCAACGCTTCAGGTTTGCACTGCCTTCGACTCCAACCTACAGCCCCAATCCCTTGGCGAATTTCCCTGATCCCAGCTGCGTCAGGCTTTGGCAACAAAGGATCCGGCTGGTTGGCTCCATAGCATTGGCGTTGCTGGTGCCAGCCCCATGAATCGGCTCGAATTGCTCTCGGCCCAGGACCTCTCCCGCACCTTGGACCGCCTGGCCTCCCAGGTGCTCGAGAGCGTCGCCGATACCCACCGGTTGCTGTTGCTGGGGATTCCCACCCGTGGGGTGGCCTTGGCGGGGGTTTTGGCGGCCCGCTTGGGGGGGATTAGCGGCCATGCCATCGACCACGGCAGCCTCGACCCCACCTTTTACCGCGATGATTTGGAGCGGATTGGTACCCGCCTGGCCCAGCCCACGGACCTGCCCGTGAGCCTGGAGGGACGGCAGGTGGTGCTGGTGGATGACGTGATTTTCACGGGCCGTACGGTGCGTGCTGCCCTCGAGGCCCTGCAGGCCTGGGGCCGGCCAGAACGGGTGAGCCTCCTGGCCATGGTGGATCGGGGCCATCGGGAATTGCCGATCCAGCCTGATTTTTGCGGCAGGGTGGTGCCCACCAGTCGCCAAGAAACGATCCAGCTGGCGCTGCAGGGGATCGATGGGGAGGAAGGGGTCTTCCTGTTGCGCCCCTAGGCCGCTTCGATTTCGTCGGCGCGGAAATGGGCCTTGAATTTGCCAAACGCCACGACCACCGGAAGGTTGGGGCTGATCACCCGGCCTTTCCAGTCGTTCAGCACGGTGACCACTTCCCCCTGCTGGCCATGGAGATCAAAGGCCACACCACGGTGCTGGGGATGGTGGTAGACGACCACGCTTTGGCAGACCTTGACCTGATCACCTGGCTGCATGGTCCCGGAACTCTTTCGCGGGGCCAATCTTGTCATGGGCGCTGGCAGGCCGTTTCAGGGCCGGCTTCGACCACCTTGCCGCCCAGGGATTTGCAGGCGGCTGTGAAGGCCGTCCACTCATCGAGCCCCTTGGCGATTTGGGCTTGAACCCTGGCATCCAGTTCGGCCTCAGACACCGTATGGGGCAAGGCGCCATGGCCGTCATGCTCGCGGTCATGGCCGGCCAGGGCATTGATTCCGGCCTGCACTTTGGCCTTCAGGGCCCGGCTCTCGCCCTTCCACCAGGGATGGTCGAGCCTGGTGAGGGCGTCGAGGGCCTCCCACCAGCGCTTTTGCGCCACTAGTTTTTGACTGCGCTCCATCAGGAGCCGGTTGCGGTTCCAGATTTCCGTGTAGGAATCCCCCGTGGCGTTGCCGGCACTGTTGTGGTCATCGCCAATCGGGGCCAAAATCTCTAGGGCGCCCTTGAGGTTCCCCTGTTGGAACAGGTCAAGCGACTGATGTTGCAACTCCAGGACCCAACGATCGAGTTGGCGTTGGTCGCTGGGTTGGGCCGCTTGGGAATTCACCAGCTGCCATTGCAGCCGCAGGGCTTGGGCCCATTGGCGCTGGCGCCAGAGTTCTCGAGCTTTGAGGCGCCGGCATTGCCCCTGCTCCTTCGGTGCACTGTCGCCCAGCCAGCGCAGGGCTTCGAGCTGCTCGCTGTAACGCAGGCAGGCGTTGAGGTCTCCGGTGGCGGCCGCCTGCTCGAGCCGCTGGGGCAGCTGCCGTTCCCACCAATAGGCCGCGCCAACGCCTGAGGCCACCAGCCCCAGGGTGAGTCCAAGCCAAAAACGCGGGAGCCTGTGCCGGCGGAGGGCCAAGGCGGCAGATGCAATCAGTTCCCGTTCTATCAGTCTTAATGGCGCTTTTGGGCCAGTGTCAGCGCACCGGGCCAAAGATTCGCTCGCCCAGGCTGGCACCGGTGGCGAGATCGGTGATCTCTGCCGTGAGTTGGCCCTGGCCGTTGATCACAAAATGCAGCTTGAGCCGATCCACACCTTGCTCGCCCGGGGGATCCAGGGCAATGGCACTGGGCTGGTCGCGCCAGGGGATGACCTGGGCCCGGCCTGCCCGGCGTTGACGCAGCACCGGCAGATCTCCTTCAAACACCACTTCACCGCGCTGCTCGATTTGGGCTTCCCCCAGGCTGATCTCGAGGCAGCTCTGGCCATCCAGGCTGCAGGCCAGCACGATTTCGAGGGGGCGATCGGTGGGCCAACCCTGGCCCGCCACAAACAGGGGATGCCAGGTATGGCGCCCGCTGCGCTGTTCCCAGCAGCGCAGCTCAACCCCATGGGTGAGCACATCCTTGAGCTGGACGCCCGGGGTGAGCGCCAGGGCCCCAAGGGCTACCGCCTCAACCGGGCGATGGGTTTTGAGGGGCACCCCAGCCAGCCGTTCCTCCAGCCACCGGCGCAGCAGGGGGATGCGGCTGCTGCCGCCTACCGGCAGCACGGCTGTGATGGTCTCTGGCCTGATCCCAGCGCTGCGGCCAGCCGCCAACACCTGATCGAGGAGGGCATCCAATTGGCTGATGAGCCCCCGCTCTTCGAGGAGTTGCTCAAAGCTGGTGCGGCTGAAGCGCAGCTCCTGGGGGGCTTGATTGGCGGAGCTGACGAGGGCGAGGGCGTCGTCTTGGCTGCTTAAGAGGCATTTGAGCCGCTCGGCCGCCTCCAGAAGCTGGGGGCCTTGGGGCTGGCCTGGGCAGAGGGCGTCAGCAATCCAGCGGTCGATGTCGCGGCCGCCGCAGGCCAGCCCTGCTTTGCCGATCACCTGGGCGCAGCGCAGGGTCTGGCGGCTGCTGTCGAGATCGCGGCCGGCAAAGCGCAACAGCTGGGCAATCGGGGCGGCTCGGCCCTCACCTCCCTCCAGCTTCACCAGGGCCACATCCACGGTGCCCCCCCCGATATCCACCACCAGGGCGGTGCTGCCGGGGGGGAGCCCGGCGCCGATGGCCGCGGCGGTGGGTTCATCCACCAGGGCCACCTCCTCCACGCCCAGCTCCCCGCACACCTGGGCCAGCCACTGGCGATAGCTGCGGTAGGTGTCGATCGGTGCCGTCAGCACCAGGCGCTTGGGGCTGATGCCCCTCGGCAGGGCGGCCCAGAGAGCCTTGAGGAGTAGGGCCCCAGCCTCTTCGGCTGGCTGGGCTGAGGCGCTACCGGAGCCAATCAGACGTTTGAAGTCGCGGCGCAGTTCCGGTCCGCCGTAATGGGCCAAGCCGGCATCGATCACCTGGCGGCCGATGAGTGGTTTGGCGCCGGTGGCTTCGGTGAGCCAAAGCAGGCTGGGCACCACCACCGGCCCATCGAGGCTGAAGGGCGGCAAGGCCAGCAGCTGCGCTGCGGTATCAGGGCCCTGATAGGCCACCACCGTGGTGGTGCTGCCCAAATCGATGGCCAGGGTGCCCTTGTCCTCCATGGCCTCCCCCTCAACCACGGCCCCCTTCTAAACGGATAGGACCCCCTGCTGACCTAGGCTGGGTCTACTAGACACGTGGTTATGCAAAGCGGCATTCAAAGCGGCGTTGAGGTGAACCCGAAGGAACTAGCCCAGCGGGCCGAGAGCCTGATCCGCTTCTCTAGTAACCGTTATCTCACCACCGTGCGGATTGCTTTTCGTGCCAAGCAACGCCGTTTTGATGATTTCGACGGCCTGCTTGATGACTCCATGATCAAGCCCGTGCAGCGCGCCATCATCGAATTGAGTGACGAGCAGGATCAGCCCGATCTGTTGCCCGGCTGATTGGTTAGGGGATTCGGGCGTCAGTTAGCGGATGCAGGTGCAAGAAGGACAGGGGTGGCGGTTGCTGGTGGATCCAGCCCGTCACCCCTTTGTTGTGTTGATTGGCGGAGCCGGCTGGGCGGCGGAGTTCACGGCCCAGGAGGCCCAAAGCCTGCGTCAAGGCTTTGGGCAATTGTTGGAGCAGCATGCAGCAATTGCCGATCAGTTGATGGAGGAAGAGTCCATCGGTTTGGAGCTTGATCTGGGGGGCCTATGGATGGCGCTCGAAGGCGACCGCCGCCATTGGCAGGTGCGCTTTGTGCTCACCCCGGAGGGGCTGCAGCGGGGCCTGGAGGGGGGCTGGGATGCTTCGGCCAGCCAGGCTTTCGCGGCAGCCCTGGCCGACCTGTCTGAGCTCAAGGATTTGGCACTTGGCTCGGGCGCCCATCAGAGCCAGTGAGCTGGTGAAGGGCGCTGTAATCCAGCAGGTCGATGGCGTTCCCTTGGGCCCGCTCCAGCAGATGGACCAATCCGGTTAGCCCTTCGCTATGGAGGCCTTGGGCCTGGGCGGTTTCCAGAAAGAGCAGCAGGTCTTTGCGCAGGTGGGCCAGGGGAAAGTTGGGATTGCTGAAATCCCCGGAGAGCAATTTCGGCAGTTTTTTGTCGAAGGTGGGCGCGTAGAGGGCACTGCCCCGCAGGATGGCCATGAAGGCCTCGGGATCGACGCCTGCTCCCTGCACCACATGGAGGGAAAGACTGAACGCATGGGTGAGGCTGGCGATCAGTTGGTTGAGGGCCAGCTTGGTTTCCAAACCGGAGCCCATCTCTCCCATCCAGCGGGGATCAGGGCCCAGATCCTCGAGCAGGGGCAGGGCCTCTTGGAACAGTTTTTTGGGGCCTCCCGCCATGATTTGCAGGGTGCCTGCCAGGGCTTCTGGGCGGCTGCCGAGCACCGGTGCTTCCAGGAGCTCAGCAGCGAGGCTGGCTAAATCGCGCGCGAGAACGCGGCTTTGCTCCGCTCCGATGGTGCCGATTTGGAGGACCCGCTTTCCCCCCAGCCCGGCACCAATCTGATCCAGCAAGACCTGGCGCGTCACGGCACCATCACTGAGCACCGTGAACACCCAGTCCGCCTGGTTCACGGCCTCAAGGGGGCTGGAGGCTGCGATCCCCCCGAGGGCCACGAGGGACTTGAGTTTTGCGGGGTCCCGATTCCAGAGATGGAGGGCGTGACCCTGGTGCAACAGGCGCTGGGCGATGGCCCCTCCCAGGAGCCCCGTGCCGATCAGGGCGATGGCCATGGTCGCGGCGAAAAAAGACGGTTCCAGCATGAGACAGCGCCGTTGATTCGCTACAGATCAGCTGTTCTGATCAATGGAAGATCCCCGGCCATTACGAAGGCAGCGCCGCCCTTCTCCCCAGGTTTTCCCCAGGCCTGGCTGGGCGGATCCTGCTGGCTTCTGGGGGTTGGGGAGAACCCCCTCAGCTGGCGCTACCCGGCTTGACAGGCCTGGCTTTGCCGATGGGGCACCGGCGCCTGGGGGGTAGGCCTTGGTTGGATACCTTTGCTGGCAGCCGATCTCAAGCTGGGAAGACCTGGCCCAACCCCCAGCCAGCCGATTTGACTCCAGCACAGGGATGTGGGGAACTGGATGTCACAGCGCCGCGTACGAATGACATTGGGCCAAGAGTTGGCGAAAGAAGCGGGGCCAGAGTTGGTGGGGCCAGAGTTGGTAGAGGAAGCCGGGCTGGTGAGCT
>CANHGA010000039.1 GCA_947460085.1 Synechococcaceae cyanobacterium | reverse complement strand
GGGGATTTCGCTAGGGATTTCGCTGGGGATGACTATGGGGATGTCTATGGGGATGTCGATGCTCATTGGCCCATCCCGCCCCTGATCATCGAACCGTACCCCAATTGAAGCGGCAAAGGCCTAGGAGATCGGGCCCAGAAAGATTTGGTAGACGGGGTTTTGGCTCTCATCCACCCAGTCGTAGCTCAAACCCTTAAGGAAATCGAGCCAGGCAGTTCGTTCCCCAGACGGCACCTGCACCCCCACCACGATCCGGCCCACATCGGAACCATGGTTTCGGTAGTGGAAGATGCTGATATTCCAGTTGGGATGGAGGCTGGTCACGAAGGTCATCAAGGCCCCGGGCCGTTCTGGGAAGGCAAAGCTGTAGAGCAGCTCCTCCATTCCGGCCTCGGCCCCCTGGTTGGGGCGGGGCAAGCGGCCTCCCACCATGTGGCGCAGATGCAATTTGGCCAGTTCGTTCTGCGAGAGGTTCAGGCAGGGAAAACCCGCCGCCTCCAGGTTGGCAATGAGGTCTGCGGTATCCCCTTCACCCTGGGTTTGCACGCCCACAAAGATGTGGGCCCGCTGGGAATCGGCCAGGCGGTAACTGAATTCAGTGAGGCTGCGCTGGCCAAGCAGGGTGCAAAAGCGGCGCAGGCTTCCAGGCTGTTCCGGAATTTCCACGGCGAGCATGGCTTCGCGCTCTTCGCCAAGCTCCGCCCGCTCGGCCACGAAGCGCAGCCGGTCGAAATTCATATTCGCCCCGCAGGCCACAGCCACCAGGGTTTGGCCCTGCAGACCCCGCGCCATCACATCCGCCTTCATCCCTGCCACCGCCAGGGCTCCCGCCGGCTCGAGAATTGACCGGGTCTCCTGGAACACGTCTTTGATGGCGGCGCAAATCTCATCGGTGTCCACGGTCACCATGCGATCCACGTAGCGCTGGGCCAGTTCAAAGGTGAGTTCCCCCACTTCCCGCACAGCAACCCCATCGGCAAACAGGCCCACCTGGTCCAGGCGGATCCGATGGCCTGCCGCCAGGGATTGGGTCATGGCATCGGCATCAACGGGTTCGACCCCAATCACCTCAACTTCAGGCCACAACGCTTTGACGTAGGCGCCGATGCCGGCAATCAAGCCCCCGCCGCCTACGGCCACATAGATCGCCGCTGGGGGCTCAGCGCATTGGCGCAGGATCTCGAGGGCGATTGTTCCCTGACCGGCGATCACATCGGGATCGTCGAAGGGATGGATGAAGGTGAGCTCCCTGTCTCGCTCAAGCCGTTTGGCCTCCGCGCAGGCATCGTCATAGGTATCGCCATGCAGCACCACCTCGGCGCCCCGGGCAGCAACGGCCTGAACCTTCATCTCAGGGGTTGTCACCGGCATCACGATCACCGCCGTGCAGCCAAGTTTCTGGGCAGCCAAGGCCACCCCTTGGGCATGGTTGCCGGCGCTGGCGGCGATCACCCCCTTGGCCAACACCGCTGGGGAGAGGCCCACCATCTTGTTGAAGGCGCCCCGGAGCTTGAAGCTGAAGACCGGTTGCAGGTCTTCCCGCTTCAGCAACACCCGGTTACCTAGTCGTTTCGAGAGGTTGGGGGCCTCGTCGAGCGGTGATTCGATCGCTACGTCGTACACCCTGGCTCGCAGGATGCGTTGCAGATAACTGGCGGTGGCCTGGCTCATGGCCCCAGTGTCGCAATCCGTACCGGCGAGTAGCTGGCAAGGCCTAGATTGTTGCCCAGCAAAAGGGGCCTGCATGCATCTCAGCGAGCTGAGCCATCCGAATCAGCTGCACGGCCTCAGCACTGCAGAACTCGAGGCCATTGCCCGCCAGGTGCGCGAGCGCCACCTGCAGGTGGTGTCCACCAGCGGCGGTCACCTGGGACCTGGCCTGGGGGTGGTGGAGCTCACCCTGGCCCTTTACCAAACCCTTGACCTCGACCACGACAAGGTTGTGTGGGATGTGGGCCACCAGGCCTACCCCCACAAACTGCTGACTGGCCGTTACAAGGATTTCGACAGCCTTCGCCAGAAAGGCGGTGTGGCGGGCTATCTCAAGCGTTGCGAAAGCAGTTTTGACCATTTCGGCGCTGGCCACGCCTCTACCTCCATTTCCGCTGCCCTCGGCATGGCCCTGGCCAGGGATCGCCGTGGTGAAACCTTTAAGTCCGTGGCCGTGATTGGCGATGGGGCCCTCACCGGGGGCATGGCTCTGGAGGCCATCAACCACGCTGGCCACTTGCCCAACACCAAGTTGTTGGTCGTGCTCAACGACAACGACATGTCGATCTCACCGCCGGTGGGGGCCCTGTCGACCTACCTCAACCGCATGCGGCTGAGCCCGCCGGTTCAATTCCTGCAGGGCAATGCGGAAGAAGCGATCAAACACCTGCCCTTCCTCCACGGCGAGCTGCCTTCCGAGCTCAAAAACCTCAAAGAAAGCATGAAACGCCTGGGCGTACCCAAGGTGGGCGCCGTGTTCGAGGAGTTGGGCTTTACGTATATCGGCCCCATCGATGGCCACGACATCGGCGAGATGGTGCGCACCTTCGAGCAGGCCCATCGCACCGAAGGTCCGGTCCTGGTCCATGTGGCCACCACCAAGGGCAAGGGCTATCCCTATGCCGAGGCCGACCAGGTGGGTTACCACGCCCAATCCGCCTTTGATTTGGCCACGGGCAAGGCCTACCCCTCGAGTAAGCCCAAGCCGCCGAGCTACAGCAAGGTCTTCGGCCAGACCCTTGTCAAACTCTGCGAGCAAGATCCCACCGTGGTGGGGATAACGGCCGCCATGGCCACGGGCACGGGCCTCGACCTCCTGGAGAAGGCCTGCCCCGACCAATACTTCGATGTGGGTATCGCCGAACAGCACGCCGTCACCATGGCCGCCGGCATGGCCTGTGAGGGTCTCAAACCCGTGGTGGCGATCTACAGCACCTTTCTGCAGCGGGCCTTCGACCAACTCATCCACGACGTGGGCATCCAGAACCTGCCGGTCACGTTTGTGCTCGATCGGGCCGGAATTGTGGGGGCCGATGGCCCCACCCACCAGGGCCAATACGACATCAGCTATTTCCGCTCAATCCCCAACTTCACGGTGATGGCGCCGAAGGATGAGGCCGAGCTCCAGCGGATGCTGGTGACCTCCATCCACCACAGCGGACCCTGTGCGATCCGGATTCCCCGCGGTGAAGGCGAAGGAGTACCTATCGCTGAAGAAGGTTTTGAACCCCTGGACATCGGTCGCGGTGAGCTGCTAACCGATGGCGATGATCTGTTGATCGTTGCCTATGGGGCCATGGTGGCCCCTGCCATGGCAACCGCCGGCCTGCTCCAGGAAAAAGGTGTGCGGGCTGCCGTGATCAATGCCCGCTTCCTGCGCCCCTTGGATGAGGCCTTGATCCTGCCCATGGCCCAGCGCATCGGCCGGGTGGTCACCATGGAAGAAGGGGCCTTGCCAGGTGGGTTCGGGGCTGCCGTTGTGGAAACCCTCAACGACCACCAGGTGTTGGTTCCCGTGTTCCGCATTGGCATCCCCGATGTGTTGGTTGACCACGCCTCACCCGACCAAAGCAAGCAAGCCCTAGGCCTCACCCCGGCCCAGATGGCTGAACGGATCCTGGAGCGCTATGGCAGTTCATTCCAGAGCCCATTGGCCGGCATGGCCCAGGCCGTAGCGGTCTGAAAACCCTGGTTTCACCCTCGCCAGACGCCTCGCGAGACTCCTCGCCAAAGGCCCTCAAATCCCACTGCCAGGTCCTGGTGGTGGGGGCCGGCCCTTCCGGTGGGGAATTGGCCAGGCTCCTGGCCCAGGCAGGGGTTGATGTGGTGCTGGTCGATCGCCTCAGCGACTTGGCCCAGGCTGCGTTCAGCAGTGCAGCTCTGCCCCTAGCGGCCCTTGATCGCTTCGGCTTGCCGGAGCAGGTCGTGGCTGCCCGTTGGCGGGGCTGGCAGTTGGTGGGTCCAGGGGCCCATGGGAGCGAACAAGGCACCCACGGCCGCCACTGGATGGCCGGCCAACCCATCGGTGCCGTGCTCGATTTTGGTGCGTTGCGGCAGTGGTTAGCGAGCCAGGCCCAGGGCTGGGGAGCTGAGCTGCAATTGGGTTGGCGCGCAGTGGAGTGCGGCCCTGAAACCAGCGCAGTCGGCTCCTTAGGAGGATCAAGGATGGCCACGATCCTGCAGGGCAGCGACGGCCAGAGGCGCACCATCACCAGCGACTGGGTGGTGGATGCTTCGGGGGAAAGTCGGGCCCTGCTCGGGGAAAATGCGCGCCGCCAAGATCCCCTGGTGACCGGTGTGGGGGTGGAGTGGCTGGTGCAGGCCCCTGGTAGCCAGGGCTCGAAATGGGGTGATCGACTCACCTTTTTTCTGGGCAGTTCCTGGGTGCAGCAGGGCTATGGCTGGATTTTCCCGATGGCCAACAACCAGCTCAAGGTGGGCGTTTGCCGGTTGATCGATCCCAGCCGCTGCCAACCTCCCTTGACGGCCGAATTAGCCAAGGTGCTGCAGGCGGCCGATCTCCAGACCGCCCCGGTGCTCGATCGTCACGGCGGCCGCATCCGCAGCAGCGTTCGCCGCCGGGAGCCCCATCAGAAAGGGCGGCTCATCGGCCTCGGTGATGTGGTGAGCACCGCCAACCTGCTGGGCGGGGAAGGGATCCGCCATGCCCTCACCAGTAGCCGGGTTTTAGCCCCCCTATTGCAAGAAGCCCTGCAGCTCCCCAGCCAGGCGGATCGGACCCTCGGGGCCTATCCGAACCAATTGCGCCAGGCCCTGGGCTGGCGATGGACCTTGAGCGGCCGGTTGGCCCGACGCACCTGGCTGGGCCTGGCCAATGCCAAGGCAGATCAACGGCTGGAACGGCTGCTGAATGGGTTGCAAACAAAAAGGGCAGAGGATCTCTCTGCCCTTCTCTTTGACTATCGCTTTGAGAGCTATGGGCTCAAAGCCTTGCCCTATCTGTGGGCCCGTTCCTAACCCAGGAGTGGATCGCTTGGGCTCAGACCACTCCCCGGGTTGCCAGGCCCAAGATTGCGCCCATGCCAATCATGTGGCCGAGGCTGAGGCTGCCCAGCATGGCGCCGTGGCTCATGCCGCCGAACATGGCGCTACTGGGCAGTTTCAGCCCCACGTTTTGATGCTTGATGGTGGCCTTGCCGATGGCAATGGCAATCACGTTGCAGACAATCATCACCAGGGCCACCTTCGGTGACCAGGCAATGGAAGCAGGGGCCAAGGCCAAAAGCGGAGCGATCATGGAGCAGAAACCTGACAATCCATTCTCCGGGGCCTTAAGGGATCTGGCTTCTCCCCGTAAGACTTGTTCATTGGTTGTCTTGCTTGCCTGCCATGGCAGAAAAGCCGAGCACCACCAAAAGGTTGGAAAGGGTTAGGAACGATTCGGCCCCCCCGTGGAGGGGATCGACATCGGCCAGTTGTTTGCCGAAATGGAGCTGGGCAACGACCGCAGCGACGATCGTGACGGCCACAAACAGCAGGGTGAGTTCAAAACCCCGCAGGGCTAGCCGAGGGAATGCTTTCACCTGCCTAGCCCACCAGAGAAAAGCCAGATAGGGAATTAAAGACAACACAAACAGGGGACTGGGATCCACCCCCGCCAACCAACCCAACAGGCCACTCACAAGAAACCTCTCACCGTCGAACGCTCACGAAAGACTCCGCTGAAGCCGCAAGAGGTTCCAGGTGGCCAAGGCCAATGCCGCATTGCCCAGGGCAGTGAGGCCGGCCTGAAACACCACGAGGCCCTGAAGATCGGCGCTGTTGTCGAACACATGCCAGGTGCAGGCGGCCATGGCACTGGCCAGGGCAGGCACCATGGCTAGGGCAAGCCATCGCCAGGCTGGCTCACGGCGCAATTGGCCGAAGCGCTGGACGGCCAGCATCGCCGCCGCCCACTCCAGCACTGAGGCCACATGGATCCACCAGGTCGGCAGCGAAAGGGCGTGCAATGGCTAGGGCCCAATGGAATTGCAATGGTAGGGAGATGCCAGAACCGTCCCTAACGCGCCGGTTCTCCGTATGGATCCAGCTCCTTCATGGCCGAAAAAGCCGATCAAGCTGGACACGCTGTCATCCGGATATGCGAGAGATTGTTTTTGATGTGGCCCCCTGCCATCCCCAGGGGGTTGAGGCCAAGGCGGAAGAGCGCCAGCTGCGGATTGTGGCCGGCAGCCTGGAGGAGCTCCATGAAGAAGCCCGTGATGCCCTAATTCAGCATCTCGGCCCTGCCCACACCACCTACCGCGTGCGCTTTAGGCACTCGGCGAGCCGGTGATCGCAGCAATGCGATGCTTTTGGGTATCAGTTGGTTTTGCTTGTCTTGGCCCAGCCAATCGCCAAGCGCGTGTTGCTCTGTGGTTATTACGGGGAGCACAATCTCGGCGATGACGCCCTCTTGCAGGTGGCCTTGGACCAGTTGCCGGCTGGGGTGATTCCCACCGTGACGGCCTACGACGAGCCCCAGGTGCACGAACGGTTTGGCGTTTCCACGCTGCCCAGGCGCTCGCTCCGCCAGGTCTTGCATGCCCTGAAGGGCGTCGATGCCCTGGTGTTGGGTGGCGGCAGCCTCCTCCAGGACTCCACGAGCTTCCGGAGCCTCCTCTATTACGGGGCGCTGATCACTGCCGCCAAGCTCCAGGGCAAGCAGGTGCTGCTGTGGGGCCAGGGGCTGGGCCCCTTGCGCCGCAGACGCAGTCGCCTGCTGGTGCGCGCTCTGTTGCCCTTCGCCACTGCCATCAGCTGGCGGGATCAGGCTTCCGCTTCCCTTGCCGCCGAATGGGGAGTAGCGGGTTTGGTGGCTCCCGATCCCGTCTGGGCCCTGGCACCCCAGCAATGGCGCGGCAAGCAGGGCCCCCTTGTGGTGTGTTTCCGGCCTACCCATCACCTGGATGCCCGCTCCTGGGTGCCCTACCTGGAAGCCCTCTCATCCCTTGCGGTGGAGGAAAACCGGCAGGTGATCTGGTTGGCCTTCCATGGGGAGCAGGATCGGGGCTTGTTGGCCCAATTGCGCAGTGAAGGTCTTCTCAGTCCGGAACTCGAGCGCAGAAGTCGGGAGGTGGTGCCAGCCCATCCCCGCGAAGCCATGGCTGTGTTCGCCTCCGCTGGCCTGGTGCTGGCCATGCGGCTCCATGGCTTGATTTTGGCGGCCCTGTCAGGCAGCCCCACGGTGGCCTTGAGCTATGACCCCAAGGTTGCCGCCGCAGCCATGGCAATCGGCTGCCCCTGCCAGAGCTTGGATGCTCCCGTGGAGGCAGAAACCCTTCTCGCAAGCTGGAGATCGTGTTTGGACCTGCCCCCTGCCAGGGCCCGTGTCCAAGCCCTGCATGGCCAGGCCCAACAGCACCGAACCATTTTCGAAGGACTTGCCCTTCGGTTGCCATCCACACCGTTTTAGGGGCAGCCCAGCTGGTGTGATGGGGCGATGGTTTCCAATCCCCCTTCGGCAGCCCTGCTGCCCCGTTCAGTTCTCGCCGAACTCAACATCGGCTTGGATCGCCCTGGGGTGATTCGGTCCATCAGCCACCTGCTCACGATTGGCATGGGTGGCTGGCTCTGGGCCCAGGTCGGGCTGCCAATGCTGCTGCGTTTGGTAGGGCTCCTAGCCAGTGGCATCGGTTTGGCCACCGCCTTTGCACCCTTGCATGAGTGCTGCCATCGAACCGCATTTCGCTCCCGCCGGGTGAACGACGCCGTGGCCTGGTGTGCTGGGTTGCTTTGTTTTTACAACTCCACCTTTTATCGCCGTTATCACCAGTGGCATCACCGCTATGCGCACCAAATCGGCCTCGATCCAGAGCTTGAGGATGGCTTCCCAACCACGGGATTCTCCTACTTGCTAGAGATCAGTGGCTGGAATTGGTGGATGGGAAAGTTTCGCGGCTACGCCCGGCTTCTGTTTGGCGACCTCTCAGGGCTTGCCTATCTCAGCCCTGAGGTGATACCCCAGATCAGGCGATCGGTGCGTTGGCAGTTCGCCATTTATGGAGCTTTAGCCCTGGTATCTGTGCTCAATGGCAGTGGTTTTCTGTTCTGGAATTGGTTGTTGCCCTTGGCCGTTGGTCAACCGTTCCTGCGACTGGTGCTTTTGGCTGAGCACAGCGGCTGCAGTTTTGACGCCAATGGCACCACCAACACCCGTACAACCCTCACGAATCCAGTAGTGGCCTGGCAGATGTGGAACATGCCCTTCCACGCCGAACATCACCTGTATGCATCGCTTCCCTTCCATTCCTTGCCCGCTGCCCACCGCTGGATTGGACCTGCGCTCAAGCATCTGGATGCTGGCTATCTCGCTGTGCACAAAAAGATGTTGCGCAATCTATCTGCCTGGGCCCTGCCGCAATGAGGAGTGGCCATTTTTCGCTGGGTGATGTCCCACTTCAAGGTGGTCAAACCATATCGAATGCCCAGATCGGCTATGGCGTAGCTGGCGAATTGAATCAGGATCGCAGCAATCTGATCTTGATTCCCACCTCCTACGGGGCCAGGCACCAGGATTTGGCCTGGATGGTGGGCCCCCTCTTTGATCCTGAGCGCTATTGCATTGTGATCGTCGATATGTTCTGCAATGGGGTATCCAGTAGCCCAAGCCATGGAGCGATGGGTTTGGCTGAGCAGGGATGGGTCGTGAGCCATCGCGACAACGTCGCTGCCCAGCGCCGCTTGCTTGCTGCCTGTTTTGAAGTTGATTCCCCCGCCTTGATTTACGGCTGGTCCATGGGCGCCCAACAGGCCTACCAATGGGCTGTTCGTTACCCCGACCAGGTGGAGCGTCTGTGTTGTATTTGCGGCACTGGGCGCACATCTAACCACAACCGACTCTTTCTGCTCAGCCTGCGCCATGCCCTTCTATCCGATCGCCATTGGAACGGCAGCAGCTTTGATGCGGAACCCCTCGATGGCTTGCGCACCTACGCCCTGATCTATGCCAGTTGGGCATCGAGCCAACCCTTTTACAACCAAATCGACCAACCCATGGAGGAGTATGTCGAAGAGCAATGGTTACCCCATTACCGGCGCCATGATCCCCGCGATTTGATCGCGATGATCGATACCTGGCTGGAGCATGACGTGGTCGGGCAGTTGCCCCAGATCCAGGCCGAGACAGCCCTGGTAGCCGCCAATCGAGACCTCTATTTCACGGTCGATGACATGGCCGCGGACGCTGCCTTGATCCCGAACTGCACCTTTGTTCAAATCGACTCCCTACTCGGCCACAGGGCTGGAAACCCCCACGGCAGTGAGCCAGAGCAGCGGCAGCTGCGAGCGGTGGTGGATCAGTTGCTGTCCAACTGATCCCATCAGTTCATTCGATTCAGGCTTTTCATCCTTTCCGTCGTTCTTGAAGACGCAATGACCCCCAACCTTGCAAACGCGGCCCGGGAACTTCAGCTTCGTTTTGTCTTGTTCTCCTTTACGGACCTGTTTGGCATTCAGCGGGCCAAGTTGGTGCCCACCTCCGCCCTGGAGGCAATGGAACGGGATGGGGCTGGATTTGCCGGCTTTGCCGCCTGGCTCGACCTATCACCTGCCGATGGCGATGTGATGGCCCTCCCCGATCCGGCCAGCCTGATGCGCCTGCCCTGGCAACGGGATGTGGGCTGGGTCGCCACCGAATTGCTGCTGGAAGGTGAACCCATGGCCCAGTGTCCCCGGGGTCTGTTGCGGCGCCAACAGCAGCGGGCTTCAGAACTGGGCTTCGAGCTGCGCAGCGGGGTTGAAGCCGAGTTTTTTCTGCTGAATGCCTCTGGGATGGCCATTGCTGACGAGGCCGACCATCAGCACAAGCCTTGCTACGACCAGCTGGCCTTGATGCGCCGCTATCCCCTGGTTGGCCCGTTATTGGAGGCAATGGAGGAGTTGGGCTGGGGCCCCTACCAAGCCGACCATGAGGATGCCAATGGCCAATTTGAGGTGAATTGGACCTTCGCCGATGCCCTAACCACCGCTGATCGCCATGCCTTCTTCAAGGTGATGGTGAAATCCCTCGCTGAACAGCAGGGAATGCGGGCGAGCTTCATGCCCAAGCCCTTTGAGACCTTGACCGGCAATGGCTGCCACACCCACCTCTCGCTTTGGGGGCTCCCCGGCAGCCCGGGGGCGGGGAGCAATCTGTTTACCAACACGGCCGGTAGCAAAGGTTTATCTCCGCTGGCCTATCACTTCCTGGGCGGCTTGATGGCCCATGCTCCTGCCCTTTGTGCCATCAGCAATCCTTCGGTGAACAGCTACCGGCGGCTAGCAGCCCCACCCACCACGTCGGGGGCGACCTGGTCGCCCGGCGGAATCAGTTACACGGGCAACAACCGCACCCACATGGTGCGTATTCCCGATGACCAGCGCCTGGAGCTTCGGCTGCCCGATGGGGCAACCCATCCCTATCTCTTGCAAGCTGCCGTTTTGGCAGCGGGCCTCGATGGCATAGCCCGCAACCTTGATCCCGGCGAAGCCCACTCCAACGACAACTACGCCAACCCCCTTCCCCCTGACACTTGCGGGCGGCTGCCGAGCAGCCTGGGTGAAGCCCTAGCTGCATTCGAGGCGGATGCTGTTTTGCAAGAGGCCCTTGGCGAAAGCTTTTGCCAGTCCTACCTGAAACTCCGAGGCCAGCAATGGCAGCACTTCCAGGGCATGGGCCATTCCAGAGCAGCGATCAGCGACTGGGAGCGGGACACGGGGCTCGATGGTTGATTAGGGATCCGGTTGATCAGGGCGCAGCCTGATCAACGGGTCAGGACCGCCTGATCCAGGGATTGGCCCTTGTTGGTCCAGGCGTCGATGCGCAGGGTTTTGTCGGTGGCGCTCAACTCCACGAAGCTGTAGCTGCTCGACACCTTCACGCTGCGGCCATTGGCCAGGATGGGGCGAAGGTAAGCCCCTCCGCCGCCGGTGATCAGATAGGTGGTGCCATTGATGGATTGGGTGCGCTCGTAGTTGTGCTCGTGGCCATTGATGTAAAGCTGCACGCCATATTTGGCAAACACGGGGGTTAGGCGGGCGATGGCATTGGGATCATCGCCATACAGGCCTGCTGAATAGATGGGATGGTGACCCACCACCACTTTCCAGGGGGCCGAGCTGCTGGCCAAGGCCTTTTTCAGCCAGGGCATCTGAAATTGCCAGGGGGCATTCATGTTGGTATCCAACATGAAAAATTCGACAGGACCCTGGCGGATCGTGTACCAGCGGCCCTTCATGCCAAAGGGCTTGTAGGCAACTTGCGGTTCGCCGTTGCCTGTTCGGATGTCGTGGTTGCCTAGTACCGCATGAAACGGCACACCCGCTTGCAGGAGCGCGACGTAGGGCTTGCTGAACTTGGCCTCCACCTCGGCCAGGTTGCCATCGGGGTAGATGTTGTCGCCGCCAAGGATCACGAAATCCACCGGCCGCTGCCGGTGAATGGCGGCCATTTGTTTACCATTGGCAAACTGCTCAGCGTTACCGCTGCCCGTGTCTGCCGTGACCAGGACGTGGGCCGCTGTTTTGGGCTGCGAGCTTGGGTTGGCTTGGACCTTCGGTATCCAGCCAGCAGCGCTGCTTGTGATCAAGCCTGCAACCAAAGCCAGGGGAATGGCTTTGAGCAGGGAGCGGCGGCTCGGCATCAACGGGAACCCGGGTTTCTCAGCCTATGCGGCCTGGAAGCTTTTCAAGGTGTCCAGCACCTCATGGCTGTGGCCACTGGGCCTCACCGCTACAAAGCGGGCCCGCAGGATTCCGTCGGGGTCGATCACAAACGTGTGGCGTTGGGAAAAGGGAGCGATCCAGCTGCCGTAGCTCTTGCTTACGCTGCCACCGGGATCGGAGAGCAGGGGGTAGGCCAGGCCCTCGCTACCGCAGAACTCGGCGTGGGAATCGGGATTGTCGGCGCTAATGCCTACCACTTCAGCGCCAGCCTTGTGGAACAGGCCTAAATCCTGTTGGAACCCCCGGGCTTCGATGGTGCAGCCTTCGGTGAAATCCCGTGGATAGAAATAGAGAACCAGCCATTGCCCAGAAAAGTCGGCCAGTTGCCGTTGGGTCCCTACGGCCTCACTGGCCTGCCCCGGCTTGCTTGGGGCCACGCCAGCCAGGTTGAAATCGGGGGCAGGCATATTCAGCTCGGGCAAGGTTCCGCCCAAAGCAAAAGCCTGTTGGCTTTTGGCCAACAGGCTGGTGAGTCCAATGCCCATGGCAAGGAACGAACTTGAAGAGCGGGTTGCCTGAAGAGCAGCGCTGAACAGAGCTCGACGCCGCATCGAATCAGATCTTGGCGAGATTGATGCCCAATTCCTTGGCATAGGCACCCAAGCCCTTTTTCAGGATGGTCTTGAGGGCCTTGGTGGAGACGCGAAGCTTGATGAAACGCTTGCCTTCTG
>CANHGA010000038.1 GCA_947460085.1 Synechococcaceae cyanobacterium | reverse complement strand
GATCTGCCCAGCACTACAAAGGCATAGGAGCCCGGTCAGATTTAGGCCCGTTTACTCCAATCGGCAGCCGGCTCGGCTTTGTCGCTGTCCTTGAGGGAGGGGAAGGTGGTGCGGATGAAGCTCACCATCTCCTGGCGCACCTTGGCGCGGAAGGCAGCAGCGGCTTCGGCCTCCAGTACGGGGTAGGCCTTGGGGTTGGCGGCGTCTTCAGCGCGTAGGGGTTTCCAGTTGGTGGTTTGGCTTGCCTTGAGGGCTTCCAGGGGGGCGATGAAGTCGAACTCCAGGGTGCGACCAGCGTCGCCGGCTTCAGTGGTCCACTGCTCGCGCAGGGGCATGAGCAGCTTGGCCTTGAGGGTGTCGGGCAGGCCCAGCACCGGTTGGTAGTAATCGAGGGCCCGCTGCTCCTCTTCGATCACGATCGCCCAGGCGGCCTCCTCCCCAGCCCCTAGACCCAGATCGGCCGCAGCACCCTGCATGGCCTCCCGGTAGAAGCTCAGCCACTGGTAATAGGCTTTGTCTTGGATGGCTTTTTTCGCGGAGCCCTTGCCTGCTACCCGCTTGGGCAGCACGCCTTCGGCCTTGCGCAGTACCTGGCGATCTTCCGGTTCCAGGTTGATCGCACCCCAGCGCTGGCGGTACTCCCACAGCTCCTCGTATTTGCGCACCTCTTCGGCGGTCCAGCCCAGGGCCAGGAGTTCGGCGCCCCGGCTTGTTTCGTCCTTTGCCACCTGTTGCGTTGCTCCAGTACGGGGCAGCGTAGTGGTCAGCCCAGGGCTTGCTTGAGCGAAACCAGGCCAAAGACCAGAAATAATCCACCGCTCAGCCGGTAGAGCAAGGCTTCATTGACCCGCTTGCCGATCCACTGGCCGGCCCCCACGGCGAGGGCGGTGACCAAACCATGGCCGAGCAAGGAGCCTGCGAGCAACCCGGCAAAGGTGAATCCCGGGCCGGTGGCCAAGAAGATGGTGGCGAATTGGGTGCGATCCCCCAGTTCCGCGATGAACACCAGCCCAAAGGCTTCCCAGATCACGCTCCAGGCCGTCGGGTAGCTCTGGCCCTGTTCGGCCCGATCGATGGCGGATTCGGCGTCCTGGGCTTCGGCATCGGCGGCATTGGCCGCCATGCCCTGGGCGTCGAAA
The DNA here is from genome assembly GCA_947460085.1 of Synechococcaceae cyanobacterium. Lineage (GTDB taxonomy): Bacteria > Cyanobacteriota > Cyanobacteriia > PCC-6307 > Cyanobiaceae > Cyanobium_A. The sequence continues at coordinate 11,285 of CANHGA010000038.1, read as the reverse complement.
AGCAGTTTCAGGCCAAAGCCCAGAAACAGGGCGGCGGCGATCCAGGGCACCACCCCTGGGGGCAGCAATTCCTTAAGGCCGTAGCCCAGGCCCAGGGAGATCAAGGTGACGGCTGCCAGGGCGCTAAATGCCCCCACAAACACCCAGCGGGGGCGATGGCGCACCGCCAGGATCAGGGCCATGAAGAAGGTCTTGTCACCCAGTTCCGCCAGGGTGATGGCGGTGAGGCTGGAACCAAAGGCTGTGAGGCCGGGATCGTGGGCGACAGCCAAGGGCCTGATTCAAAGCAGGGGAAAACCCTAAGCCTTGTTGCCTTTCCAGCCGGCCAGGTGGGAGGCGGCCCTGGAGCGCACCAGGGCCCGGGCCGCGGGCATGGCCGGTTCCAGGTGCTCCGAGCTAAACGGGGGCAGGGCCCGACTGCGCAACCAGGCCCCCCAGCGGAACTCGTGGAACGGGATCAGGGGGGCAGCTTCGATCACCTTCTCCTTTTTGAGCTTCCACACGAGGCTGCGATAAGGATCGTCCTGGAGGCCGGTGAGCTGGTGGGGCATGGCTGCGGGATGCAAGGGCCCCAGCCCGCGGCCGTCATACAGATACAGCCAGCCCCGGCTTTGCAATTCAGCCAGCACCGTGGCCCGATCGTCGCTGTCGAGCTGGAGGGCCACATAGCCAAACGCGTGGGCCGAGGGATCCATCTCCATCAGGGCCCGCAGCCGGTGGTGGCGGTCCACCATCCAGACGGCCCCGCTTTTGCTGCGTACCAAGGGAACGGGTTTGCTGCCCAGGTAGGTGCGTCTTTCCTTGGCATCTTCCTGGGAAAAGTCTCTCTGCCTGCTTTGCACCTCAGCCATACCCACGCACAGTTGGGTTGGCTGGAGGCTGGCAATCGGCACCTCCAACAGCTCGCCCTTGGGATCGGGGGGCGGTAGGGGCTGGAACGGGGGCAGGCGCAGGGCCATGGATGGGGCCGGAGGGACAGGACCTGGAGGAGGCCAGATTTGGCCCCCATCCTCGCCTGCCCTGCCCCAGGCGGGGGCGGGTTGGAGCTCAGCCCTGGCTGAGCAGTTGGCCGAGGCCGATCTGGTGGAGGATCCCTTGGCCGGTCAGGGCTTCGGTGATCACACCGATGACAAAGCCGAGCATGGCGGCACGGCCGTTGAAGCGTTCGGCGGTTTTCAGTTGTTCGGAGTGGATTTGGGCGGCGGCGGCGTTGAGGAACCAACGTTCGTCGGCTTGGGCTGAACGGGTCATGGCTCAATTGCAACGAAGTGCGAACTGAGTGTAACGAATTTCTGTTGTTTGCTTGACGTCCGGCGGTGTGGGTTTGCCCACCTCTGGCTTCCGTGGCCTCCCAGGGTTTTGCCCGGATGGGGCTTGATCGGCTCTGGATTGCGTCTTGATTGGGCCTGGATTGGGCGGTAATAGGGCGGGAATAGGGTCAATCCCAGGTGTAAGCGGTTATGTCAGCTCTGTCTTCAGCTCTGTCGTCAGCGGTTTTGCGGGAGGGGCCCCACGGTCCGATTGGCGTTTTGGTGTGCGGCCATGGCAGTCGCAACCGCCTGGCGGTGGCTGAATTTGCCCAGTTGGCCCAGCAGCTCCAGGCCCTGATGCCGGAGGTGCCCGTGGAATACGGCTACCTCGAATTTGCCAGGCCGATCCTGCGCGATGGCCTCGAAGCCCTGCGCCAACGGGGCGTGCGCCATGTGCTCGCCGTGCCGGCGATGTTGTTTGCCGCTGGCCACGCCAAGAACGACATCCCCTCGGTGCTCAACACCTATGCGGCCGAAACCGGCCTCAAGATCGACTACGGCCGGGAGCTTGGGGTCGACCTCAAGATGATCCAGGCGGCGGGGGCCCGGATTCGCGAGGCGCTTGGTGCGGCTTCCGATCTCAGCGACACCCTGCTGGTGGTGGTGGGGCGGGGGTCCTCGGATCCGGATGCCAATTCCAACGTCGCCAAGGTGACCCGGATGCTGGTGGAAGGGTTTGGCTTTGGCTGGGGGGAAACGGTCTATTCCGGGGTCACCTTTCCCCTGGTGGAACCGGGACTGCGCCACGTGGTGAAACTCGGCTACCGCCGGATCGTGGTGTTCCCCTATTTCCTGTTTTCAGGGGTGCTGGTGAGCCGCATTGTTCAGCACACCGAACGGGTGGCGGCCGACCACCCCGAGGTGGAGTTTGTGAAGGCCTCCTACCTGGGCGATCACCCCTTGGTGCTGGGCACCTTTGTGGAGCGGGTGGAGGAGGTGGTGCGCGGCGACACGAACATGAATTGCTCGCTGTGCAAATACCGCTCCCAGGTGCTCGGTTTTGAAACCGAGGTGGGTGCTCCCCAGCACAGCCACCACCACCACGTGGAGGGCCTCACCGATGGCTGTGACCTCTGCGAACGCGAATGCACTGGAGCCTGCCAGCCCGATGGGGTGCCCCTACCGGTGGGCGCCCATGCCCATACCCATCCCCACGACCACGACCACGATCATGACCATGGGCACGACCACTCCCCCGGCGCGGGGCATGAGCATCACCATCCCCCTTACCCCCACGCCGATCACCCGCTCGGTCCCCGCACCCTTCGCCAGTCGAGTTGAGTTGCCCGCCTGTCTCGTCGCGGCCCAAGTCTTGTGGGATTTGGAGGTATTAGCCGTTCTGATGAATCGCGGCTTTCCCCATTGACCAGGGTTTTTCCCCAGGAGGCCCGGGGGTTTTCCACAGCCATCGTCTCGGATGCGCAGGTCCGGTGGGCCCATTGGGGAATGTCGTGATCTGGCCATGCCGGACTTGACAGGATTGGTAGGTCCCGCTCGTCGGATCTGAGGTGTTCGCCGATGCCTCCCATGAGTGCCGCCGGGCACTGGGTATCTCACCCTTTCTCGGCCTGAGTTTGCAGTTTCTGCATCGCTTTGACGGGAGCCCCTTGGCCGTGGCCTACTAGGCGCACAAGCGCAGCGATGACACCGCACGATGGGTTCGGAACAACAGCAACTCGATGCAGTACCCACCGGGCAGGCACCACTCGCTCCCCAAGCTCCACTGACGGTCCAGGCCCCCAGCATCAGCCTGGAGGCGGAGGTGCCTGAGTTGCTCTACGACGGCATGCGCCAGTACCTCAGCAACCACCCCGAGTGGGATCAATACCGGCTGGTCACTTCGGCCTTGGCCAATTTCCTCTTCCAGAACGGTTGCGCCGACCAGTGCGTCACCCAGCACTACCTCAACGGATTGTTCCTGCGTCCCTAGGGGTAAAACCCAAGGGCAAAAAAAGCGGAGGCGCCAACCCCCGCTTGTGTTCTCCCTTGCCCGACCCTTTGGAAAGGTCGCCCAGCCATTGTGGGGACCTTGGCTTGAACGAGGTGTGGCGATCGACACCAGAATCGGGCCCGGTGAGCTGCCCCTGACAAGCCTCCCCCCTAGTTGGCATCCCCCCGCTTCATCCGGGCGGCGGCTGCCTCACAGGCCCTCCAGGTGATGGCCATCTCGGTGAGGGTTGGGCTTTGCCAGGCGGCCGTCGGCCAGCAGGCCCCATCCACCACGAGCACGTTGCTGGCTCCCCAGCATTGGTTGAAGCCGTTCACCACGCCGCCCTCGGAGTGGGCCGCCATGCGGGCCCCGCCCAATTCGTGGATGTAATAACCCGGTGGAGGTGCGCCCCTGCCCACGGCCAGGCTGGTTTTGATCCAGGGCTCCAGCAGGGGCAGCACAAACAGGTCTTCGATGGGCCGGATCTGGCCCCCGGCGGCGGCCACCACCTCCTCCATGCGCTGGTGCATGTGGCGCAGCATCCGGTGTTCGTTATCGCCGAAGCGGCAGGCAATGTGGGCGATGGGGAGGCCCCAGCGGTCGCGCCGGTCCGGGTGCAGGGTCACCCGATTGGCGGCATCGGCTAGCACTTCGCCATGGCCAATCAGAAACCCCACCGCCTCGCCCCGGCGGCGTTGCAGCAAGGCTGGCGGATCAAAGCGTTGCAGGGCCGTCCAAAGGCCGTAGCCCCGGTGGAAATCCTCCTGGGCGCCACCAAGATTCACGGTGTTGGGGATGAAGCAGCTGCCGGCCCCCGAAAGCTCACAGGCTTGGCCAGGGGGGGGCACATCCGGAATCGAGAAAAAGCGGCTGCTGGAGATGTGATCCATCAGGTGCAGGCCCAGTTGGCCGGAGGGATCGATCAGGCCGCCGCTCTGCTGCTCTTCGCCCGAGTGCAGCAGGATCCGCAGGGTTTCGATCGTGGAGGCGCAGAGCACCACCAGGGGGGCCTCCAGCCGTTCCTGGGCGCCGCTCTCCCCATCGATCAGCACCACGCCTTTGGCTTGGTTTTGGCGGGCGTCCATCAGCAGATGGCTCACCACCGCGTTGCTGCGCAGCTGGGTGCGGCCGGTGGCCAGGGCCCGGGCCAAGGTGCGGCCGGGGCTGCTGGAGCGGGGCCAGCTTTTGCCAGGGGCATTGGTTTGGCCTGCGGGACGCCGTGGCTCGAGGTTGAAGCCCCGGGAGTGGATCAGCGGTAGGCCGAGCTCCCGGCCAATCGCGGCCTGCAGGTGTTGTTCGCCCGGGGTGAAGGGCAGGGGGGATTGGTAGTCGCCATCGGGCAGTTGGGCGAGCCCGTCGCAGTGGCCATGCACCTGCAGCAGCTGCTCCAGGCGCTGGTAGTAGGGCGCCAGGTCCTGGCTATCGATCGGCCAGCTGGGGCCATGGCCGTCGCGCTCACCAGCCTTGAACTCGTAATCCGAGAGCCGCAGGGTGATGCCCCCCCAGGTGAGGCTCTTGCCCCCCACCTGTCGCCCCCGGGTCCACAGATAGGGGGCATCCTCCGGGGTGGAGTAGGGGTTGGCCCGCTCATCCACGAACAGGTCGGGGTTGTGTTTCCAGTAGCCCGGATGGTGGCGTTGGAGGGCGTGGTTGCCGCTAGCCAGGTTGGCGACCCGCTTGAGGCTGTTGAGGGGCTCAGAGCCGAAGGCCTGTTGGGCCGTCAGGTTGGGACCGGCTTCGAGCACCAGCACCTGGAGGCCCGCTTCGGCCAGCACCATGGCGGCCACCCCACCGGTCGCGCCGGATCCCACGACGATGGCGTCGGGCTGGGGGAAGGGCTGGGGGCTCATAGCAAAAAACCCCGACAGGGGTCTGCCGGGGTTTTAAGAAAGTGGTGGCGGGGGCGAGATTTGAACTCGCGACCTTCGGGTTATGAGCCCGACGAGCTACCAGACTGCTCTACCCCGCGTCGACCTACCAACCATACCAGCCAGGGTGCCGCTAACTGGGCGAGCACCGGAGACTGACGCAAGACCTAGTCGAAGCGAAGTTCGCCGATCACCTCAAGCCGCAGGTGCGGTGCCGGGTTGAGGAAGCTGCCGCGCAGCTCCTCGAGGGTCATGGGCGTCAGCCAATCGAGCTGCTCGAGCAGGTGCAGGGCCACCGCGTGTTTGGCCCGGGCTGAGCCGTCTTCGACTTTGATCGCCACCCCCATGCCTTCGCCCACCCGGCTGAGGCATTGGATGCCTTCGGCCCCTCCCTTGCTCAGCACCTGGCCGTGGCCGCGGCGCATCAGCTCCGTATCGAAGCGGCCTTCCCCGGCCACCAAGTCGGGGTGGGCCAGCATGGCCCGGCTCAGGCGCTCGAGGTCGGGCTGGGTACCGCCGCCGAGGTGGGCATAGAGCAGGGCCATTTGGGCCAGTTGCAGCTGCAAGGTTGGGGCGCCGCAGTCGTCGCGGGCGGACACCAATTCCGCCGCCGGCAGGCCCAGCAATTCCGCCACCCTTTTGAGCACCTCTCTCTGGAGGGGATGGTCCTGTTGGAGATAGCTCTCCGTGCTCCAGCCCATGCGCCGGCAGGTGGCCAGAAAGGCCGCGTGCTTGCCGGAGCAGTTGTGCTCCAGGGGGCTAGAGCCATGCTCTGGGCAGGGGCATTGCAACTGTTCCGCCTCGATTTCGGCGCCCCACAGCACCTTGAAGGCTTCGCGGGCGTGCATGGCCGTCCCGGCATGGGAGGCGCAGGCAATGGCCAGCCCCCGCTCGCCGCATTGGCATTGGTCGGCGGCGCCACTGGCGACAAACACCGTGGCCTGGAAGGGCTTGAGGGCCGAGCGCACGAAGCTGAGCTGTTGGGGATCGCCAGCGCGCATCAAGACCCGGCCACGGCCATCACAAACGGTGGCGTGCACCCGGTGGCGTGATTCCGTAATGCCATTGCGCAACAACCGCACCTCCAGGGGCGGATTGCCATTGCGACTGGTGCCACCGAAGTTGGTTGACAGGGTCATGAAGGGCCTGGATCCCGATCGCCGCTGTCAAAGAGCCTGACAGAGCCCCGCTCCCAACAGCATCAGCCCCAACGCGATTGCGGCGCTTTGCCTCAGCCTGAGCAGGACGGGTTGGACCTGGTGTTGGGCGACGAGCAGATCCTGTTGGCGCCAAGCCAGGGGCTTCTCCCACACCTGGCCGTCGTACCAGCCGGACTCCTCGTATTCCACCTTCTCGGACACCAGGCGCCGATGGACATAGCGCCAACCCAGCCACTGGCGCACCAGTAGCAACAGGGGCATCAAAATCGCAGCCACCGCTCCTGCGGCCGCCACCTTCACCGGATCAGGGCGAAGCACCCAGCTGCCACTGGCCACAAGCACCGCGATGGGCAACAGCAGCAGCCAGCTCGCCGCCAAGGCTTTGCCCAGGCCAGCCAGGCTGGCGGAGGGCCACACAAAAAACCAGGAGGCCAACAGCTGCTCGTATTCCTGCAGCGGCCGTTGCTCGGGAGGAACCGGGCAAGGGCTATCCATCCGGGACTTAGGGGGTGATGGCAGGTGTTGAGCTTACGAAGAGGTGCTGTTCTCCGTGGCCCCAGAAGGCTTCCAGGTCGTAGTAGCTGCGCTCGCTGGGGGTGAGCACATGCACGATCACCTCGCCGTAATCGAGCAGCATCCACTTCCCTTCTTTTTGACCTTCGCGCCGCAGGGGCAGCCGGCCCGTGGCCTCCTCGATTTGGTCTTCCACAGAGCGGGCGATGGCCCGCACTTGGACATCAGACAGGCCGCTGCTGATCACGAACCAATCGGCCAGCGACGACACCTCATCCACCCGGATCAGGCGGATGTCTACCGCCTTGCGGTCGTCGGAGGCTTCAGCTGCCAGCCGAGCAAGGGTTTCACTATCCATACACGTTTTCACTCGTTACCGATTGGCGGGAGCCCTGCTGCTGGGCCATTTCAGCCCGGGCCTTCCCAGCACTCTTGCGCAGTGCCTCAAGCCGGTCTTCGTAGAAGGTGCGTTTTTTCTTCTTGCGGGTCTGCTCCACCAGCTCCTTGAGGGCTCCGCCCAGGCTCTTGTAGGCATTGGGCAGGGTGTAGCCAAAGCGGGTGGCCAGATCAATCGCCCGCTCATCGGCGGCAATCGCATCCTGGAGCCGCTTCTCGGAGTTGTTTTTGAGATAGAGGCGGTACCCGGCAAAGCCCGAGAGGCCCAGGGCCATCACCAGCAGCAGGCCGTCCTGCACCCACAGCTCTCCGATCGCCCCGCCCAGGCCAATGGCCAGGGCCGCCATCTCCCAGCCATCCCTGGGCACGGCATCGTTTTGCACCCGGCCCACCTCATGCCAGAAGAGCAGGTTGCGGTGGTCGAGGGCGAGGGCATCCCACTTTTCAAGATCGAGCTGGATTTCCACCTCATCGCGGCCGATTTCCTCGATCGTGATCAAGGGGGGCTCCACCGAAGCGGCGGCCTCCACAAACACCCAGCTCTGCATCTCTGGGGGCAGCAGCCCCTTCAGGCGCTGGAGTTCGCTCATGGGCAGTAGCAGGGCTAAACCTTGTAACCGAAAGGTTAGCGACCCTTGGCCATGGGGTTCGCCCCCGCGAAGCTCCCGGGGCCCATGAGAGGCTAGTCAGGTTTGGCCTTTCTTCTCGCCCATGCCCCGCCGCACGGACCTGCGTCGCATCCTGCTGCTGGGATCTGGGCCGATTGTGATCGGCCAGGCTTGCGAGTTTGATTATTCCGGCACCCAGGCCTGCAAAGCCCTGCGGGCGGAAGGGTTTGAGGTGGTGTTGGTGAATTCCAACCCGGCCTCGATCATGACCGATCCGGATATGGCGGATCGCACCTACATCGAGCCCCTCACCCCCGAGGTGGTGGCCCGGGTGATCGAGCTTGAGAAGCCCGATGCCCTCTTGCCCACCATGGGCGGCCAGACGGCCCTCAATCTGGCGGTGGCCCTGGCCGAAAACGGCACCCTCGACAAGCACGGTGTGGAGCTGATCGGCGCCAACCTGGCTGCGATCCGCAAGGCCGAAGACCGGCTCCTCTTCAAAGACGCGATGGCGCGGATTGGGGTGGCCGTGTGCCCGTCGGGCATTGCCACCACCATGGAGGAGGCGGAATCCGTTGGCGAGGTCATCGGCAGTTACCCCCGCATCATTCGCCCGGCCTTCACCTTGGGCGGTTCAGGGGGAGGGATTGCCTACAACCCCGAGGAATTCCGGGCCATTTGCAAGAGCGGCCTGGAGGCCAGCCCCGTATCCCAGATCCTGATCGAGCAATCCCTGCTCGGTTGGAAGGAGTTTGAGTTGGAGGTGATGCGCGACACCGCCGACAACGTGGTGATCGTCTGCAGCATCGAAAACCTTGATCCCATGGGGGTGCACACCGGTGATTCGATCACCGTGGCTCCGGCCCAAACCCTCACCGATCGGGAATACCAGCGACTCCGCGACCAATCGATCGCGATCATCCGCGAAATCGGGGTCGACACCGGCGGCAGCAACATCCAATTCGCCATCAACCCCGCCAATGGCGATGTGGTGGTGATCGAGATGAATCCCCGGGTGAGCCGTTCTTCCGCGTTGGCGTCCAAGGCCACCGGCTTCCCGATCGCCAAGATTGCGGCCCGGTTGGCGGTGGGCTACACCCTCGACGAAATCCTCAACGACATCACCGGGGCCACGCCGGCCTGCTTTGAGCCCACGATTGATTACGTGGTCACGAAGATTCCCCGGTTCGCCTTTGAGAAGTTCCGCGGTTCTCCGGCGGTGCTCACCACGTCGATGAAATCCGTGGGTGAGGCCATGGCGATCGGCCGCTGCTTTGAGGAGTCGTTCCAAAAGGCGCTGCGGTCCCTGGAAACCGGCCATGCCGGCTGGGGCTGCGACCGACCCGACCAGCCGATGGAGCCCAGCGAGCTCGAGCGGGCCCTGCGCACCGCCACCCCGGATCGCATCTTTGCCGTGCGGGCCGCGATGGTGGCTGGCAGGAGTGACGCCGAGATCCACGCGCTCTCAGCCATTGATCCCTGGTTCCTCGCCAAGTTGCGGCGGATTGTGGAGGCCCAGGGCCGGCTGTTGGGTGGCCGTCAGCTGGCGGATCTGGATGGGGAAAGCCTCCTGGAGCTCAAGCAACTTGGTTTTTCTGACCGGCAGATTGGCTGGGCCACCGGGGCCAAGGAACTGGAGGTGCGCGCCCATCGCCAGGGTCTGGGCGTGAATGCGGTGTTCAAAACCGTGGACACCTGTGCGGCTGAATTTGCCTCCAGCACCCCGTATCACTACTCCACCTATGAGCGGCCCCTCGAGCGGATCGATGCCAGTGGTGCGCTGCAGCTGGTCCCCCCGGAGAGCGAAGTGCAACCGGAGCTCCGCCGCAAGGTGATGATCCTGGGGGGCGGTCCCAACCGGATTGGCCAGGGTATCGAATTCGACTACTGCTGCTGCCACGCCTCCTTTGCCCTCCAGGCCATGGGCTTCGCCACGGTGATGGTGAACAGCAACCCGGAAACCGTTTCCACCGATTACGACACCAGCGACCGCCTTTATTTCGAGCCGCTCACCCTGGAAGACGTGCTCAACGTCATTGAGGTGGAACAGCCCGAGGGGGTGATCGTGCAATTCGGTGGCCAGACGCCGCTGAAGCTGGCCATTCCCCTGCTGCGTTGGCTGGAGGGCCCCCAGGGCAGCGCCACCGGCACCCGGATTTGGGGTACCTCACCGGAATCGATCGATAGCGCCGAAGATCGGGAGCAATTCGAGGCAATCCTCAGGCGGCTGGAGATCCGCCAGCCCCGCAACGGCCTGGCCCGCAGTGAGGCCGAGGCCCGGGCCGTGGCCGATCGGGTGGGTTATCCCGTTGTCGTGCGCCCCAGCTACGTGCTCGGCGGCCGGGCCATGGAAGTGGTCTACGACGAAGCCGAGCTCAACCGCTACATGGTGGAAGCGGTGCAGGTGGAACCCGACCACCCGGTGCTGATTGACCAATACCTGGAGAACGCCACCGAGGTGGATGTGGATGCCCTCTGCGATCGCGAGGGCCAGGTGGTGATTGGCGGCGTGATGGAACACATCGAACCGGCCGGGATCCACTCGGGTGATTCGGCCTGTTGCCTGCCCACGGTGGGCCTGAGCGACCACGCCCTGGCCACCATCCGCCAATGGAGCAAGGACCTGGCCCTGGCCCTGGGGGTGCGCGGTCTGATCAATCTCCAGTTCGCGGTGCAGGGTGATCCCCAGGGCGAGCAGACCGTGTTCATCATCGAAGCCAACCCCAGGGCCTCGCGCACCGTGCCCTTTGTGGCCAAGGCCACCGGCGTGGCCCTGGCCAAGGTCGCGAGCCAGTTGATGGCGGGACAAACCCTCGCCGAGCTCGGCCTCAGCGCCGAACCCATCCCGCCTCTCCAGTCTGTGAAGGAGGCCGTGCTGCCCTTCAAGCGTTTCCCCGGGGCCGACACCCTGTTGGGGCCGGAAATGCGCAGCACCGGCGAAGTGATGGGCATCGCCAAAACCTTTGGCCTGGCCTACGCCAAGGCCGAGCTGGCCGCCGGGGAAGCGCTGCCGATTACGGGCACCTGCTTTCTCTCCACCCACGACCGGGACAAGGAGGCCCTGGTGCCCGTGGCCAAGGCTTTGGTGCAGTTGGGTTTTGCCCTGATTGCCACCAGTGGCACGGCTGCGGTGTTGGCCGCGGCTGGGTTACCCGTGGAGCCGATCCTCAAGGTGCATGAGGGTCGCCCCAATATCGAAGATGCGATCCGCTCGGGGCTGATCCAGCTGATCATCAACACCCCCATCGGTCGCCAGGCAGCCCACGACGACAAGTACCTGCGCCGGGCGGCCCTCGATTACACCGTGCCCACGGTGACCACCCTGGCTGGCGCCCGGGCTGCCGTGGAGGCGATCACCTCCCTGCAGCAGCACCAACTGGAGCTCCATGCTCTCCAGGACATCCACCCTGGCCTGGGGGGCTCTGGTGCGGCCAAGCCTGGGTAGGGTTAGTCCCCTGCCGTTGCCCTGCCATGACCGTTGCCCCCAGCCCCGTGGCCAT
>CANHGA010000037.1 GCA_947460085.1 Synechococcaceae cyanobacterium | reverse complement strand
ATTGCAACCAGATGCCCCCCTCAAAGCGCAATGAAACCCTAAGCACAAACGACTAAAGGCATAGAACCATCGCCTTGATGTGGGGCAGATTTACGCTTCCTAGGCGACTCGCAGGCTTCGATCAGCTGGCGCAATTGGCATTCCAACGCTCCTGCAGGGCCTTGACCTGAACCCTATCTCCAGAGCGTTCGGCAGTCTTGATACCCATTTGGGTCTGGTTGCAATTCGCTTGGCGAACCAGCTGGGCCCGTTGGGTTCTGAGGTCTTGGATCTGGCCAATCAACTGTTGGCGCTCCAGCGATCGTTGGGCGGAAACAGCCTGGCTGGCCTGCTCCGCATCCAATGCCCTGAGTTGGAGGGTAAAGATCGACTCTTGTTGGCGCAACTGATCGGCCTCATCACTGCGCTCCTGCAGGGCCTTGGCCTGGAGTGCCTGCTGATCCATGGCCCGCTGTTGTTCACCAATCTGGCCCCTTTGCTGGATCACCACAATGGAGCCAAATCCAATGACAGCAACAATCGCTCCGGTGAGCCAGATTTGATTTTCACGGCGCATGGTGATTGACCTCTTGTTCAGGGTTTGAATACTTGCTTTGTGACTTGCCAAGGCAGCCAGGGGCAACGAAACCGAGGTAATACGCAAGCAAGCTGTTACCGAGCAATAACGGCATCCACCCCCAACGCTCCCGAATGGCGCCCCCTGAGGTGGAATGCGGCAGATAGGGAGCGGAAGGGGTCAACCAATCGGGAGACCTTCATTCAGGACTCTTGATTCAAGACACTTTGTCGGCGTTCTTGTTGGCCTTCTGCAGGTTGGCCGCGGTGTTCATGGCCGAACCCTGGACCTGCTTAGCCGCACCTTTAATCTTGTCTCCATTGTTACCGGTCAGATCGCCAGCGGCAGACTGGAGCCGACCCTCCGCTGTTTTGGCCTTGGCATCAATTTTTTTGGTCATCAATACCGTCGGTAGGGGATAGGGAGAGCCAAGGCTGGTGCCGAAGCTGGAAAGCGCTAAGGCGGGGAGTGGGCTCAGCAACGACGTCAGCAGAGTGACGACCGCCAACAGGGCAACGATCAGGCTTTTCATCGCGTAAATGGCAACGGAACGGCACGGGGTGCCATTCCCATCCCTAAACAGAAGAACCGGCCCTGGGCAGCCAGGGGAGTGGATCCCCCCCACCTGTGATGCAGTTCAGGAGTGCTTGCTATCGGAGAATTCAATGGCCCTGTGGGTCGCTCCGGTTTGGGGAGATGTCGGCGGACTGGTTAGGTCGAGGCGATCTCCCGTAGGAGCTGAAGCCGTGGCGTCACCGGTGCGGTCACCCTTCGGTTTCGAGGCGGGATTGGCGGCCAGATTGGTGGTGGCCATCAAAGCTGAATGAAACCTCGCTGGAAGCGAAGCTGCCTGGACAGGGGCCTGCAGCCAAAGGGATAGAAGGACGCTGACGACGGCCAGCAGGGACAAACGCGTTGAATCATGGTGTTGGTGGCGAGTTGGGTGAACAGGTGGAAACAGCCCTGGGGTCACCTGCCTCCTCCTGGATCCGGTCTAGACATGGCTCAACGGCCTGAAGTGGTTGCCTCAATAGGTGGGATTACCGATTGCCGTGGCAACGAAATGCGATCAATCTGATCCCATCAACCCGGAGGCGCCCCCATGGACGACACGCCACCTGAGCAGAACCAGTAGCGAGCTGACGACCGGTTCCTGCTCCAACAGTCTCCACCGAACCGTGGACTCGCCGTCTGACGCGACATTGAATCTGAGGTGACACCGAATCTGAAGTCACACTCAAAGGGTGCGTCAAGTCAGTCGGCACTCCATTGCACCGCCCGAAAGGTGCCCCCGGAGCGCGTAGTCACACACCTGGATCCCATGGCCCCAGGCACCATTGCCAGCAGCTTCCAACAGCCGGTTCCACTACGGTGGGGCCGGCTTTTTAGTTGAGTCAGTAAGAAGCAATAAAAAACCCCGCCGAAGGCAGGGCTAGGAGTGGATTACGTAAGGGCGTCTGTCCTCGTTTCGACTCCTCAGAGACGATACTTTATCTCCTCACTTCACCATCAAAGCACTTAGGACGAGCAAGACGACGGGCGGCGAAACCAGTCGATCAGCTGACCATTGGCCTTCCAGGCCTGGGGCAAGGGGAAAAACTTGAGCCCCGTTGACGCCATGGACATTAGGCACAACTGCAGCAAGCAATCAGCTGTTCCATGGCCAAATTGAAGGAGATGAGTGATGTCATCAATCTCTGAGCCATGCGGACCTGACAGTGAACAAGCTCCAGTTCAAAGGTGAATGGCATGAGCTGAAAGGAAAGCTCAGGTAGCAATTCGCCGACCTCACCGATAATGACTTGGACTACGCGGAGGGTCAGGAGGAGGAATTGCTTGGCCATCTGCAAAAGAAGCTCGGCAAAAGCCAAGACGAGATCGCCCAGCTGGTTAACACACCCTAGGAGACTTGTCATACTGAACGACGATCTAGCACTTTTAGCGCCTGTTCAGTGCGCCTGGGATAATGGGCCAACCAACAGTTCTTGACCATGGGCCACGAGCACAACGGAGAGAAGCTGAACCAACGCGAAATGGTGCGTGCCCATGCCTATCCGGTACTGGCAGCACTCAGCACCATCAGCCTGATCGTGCTTACAGCCTTGCAAATTCCAAGCGCCATCAGGAATAGCCGCTACAACGCCTGCATCGATGAGCAGATCAATTTGCGCAAGACCCCAAACCTGAAAACCCAGGATGAACCTGGGAAGGTCCTCTACCTCATGGCCGTAGGCCATTGCAACGGGAACTGAGGTTCAAGGGGATCCGAAATCGATTGGATCAGGCTGAAATCAACCAAGAGAACCTGCTCGTGGGCCGGGCGCGGTCTGCGATTATGAAGTCCTGCCCACCCAGCATGGAGATCCTTTGCCAGAGCTGGATGACCGGGTGATCTTTGCCTTTTTGCTTACCCTTGGGGCTGGCCTTGCCACAAGCCTAGGCAGCCTGTTGGGGGTGATGAGCCGTCGGTTTAGTCCCGGCTTACTCACCCTGGCGCTGAGCTTTTCCGCCGGGGTGATGCTTTTTATCTCGTTTGTGGAAATTTTCCCTAAGGCTCGACTGATCCTCACATCGGCGCTTGGAAGCAGTACCGGATATCTCGTTGCGGTGCTCGCATTCTTCGGCGGCATGTTCGCCATGGCCATGGTTGATCGATGCCTGCCAGCCCACGGATTGCCCTTGCAGGGAGTGAGGCCCAGGGAGAGTTCCTCTGCGCTCATGCGAACAGGGCTGTTTTCAGCTCTAGCCATCGCCATCCACAATTTTCCCGAGGGTCTTGCCACCTTTGTGGCAGCCCTCTCCGAACCTCGCCTTGGGGCTGGAATAGCTCTGGCTATCGCCATCCACAATGTGCCGGAGGGCCTGGCGATTTCAGCCCCCATCTACTACGCCACAGGGAGTAGGCGCAGTGCCTTTTTGGTTTCCTTCGTCTCGGGCCTGGCTGAGCCCCTTGGGGCCCTGGCTGGCTATCTGTTTTTAGGCTGGCTTAACAATGCCCTACTCCTTGGACTTGTATTTGCCAGTGTTGGCGGAATCATGATCTACATCTGCCTTGATGAGCTATTGCCAGCTGCCCAGCGCACCGGAGCCAAGCACAACTTGATGATTGGAGGCGTCACCGCTGGGATGGCAGTCATGAGCGTGAGCCTCTTGCTGCTTGCATGAGATTCAAATCTTGTGCTGCACGGGGGCTACGTCGCAGACCCTGAACTCTCTATGCAAACACCGACCTCTTTTTTCTTAACAGGCACACCAAGGATGTGAATGGTCCTCACAATTTTCTTGTCCATGGCATTGAAGACAACAGTTGAACCATCAGTTCGGTCAATCCCTAGAAGACTTTCCTCTTTCATCGTGATTAAATTTCCTTGAACAACAGCGACCAGTCGCTTTGATTTTGCTGTCTGTGGCACGTGATAGGAGCCAACGCCAGATGCCAAGTCTAGATTGATCAGAATCTTTTGAGGTTTTGTATAGGTTGACCCTTCTTTGACCATCTCGCAGGCCAGGGAAAGGGTATTAGCGTAGACGGGTGAAACCATGCTGACGAGGGCAGCAGCAGCGATAATGCTTCTTCGAAAAGACATCTTTTGACGATGTAGTGTTAGCGATTTTGGCAGCGATTGTGGCAGGAATAGTGGTGGTGTCTGAGGCAGGTGCAGCGCAAGCATGATTGCAATCAGATAAATCTTACAGGCACAAGTTCGGGCTCCAGCGAATCCAATCCAACGACTGAGTCGACGCCCACGATCACAACCGACACGGCCATGACCAAAACCTGTAGTAACAAAATGGGCCATCCCCTATCTGCCACCACTACATTGGCTCCGGGTTCCGCAAGACTGACGATGGCCAGGGTTATGACCGTTGGTGCCTGCACAGCGCTAGCCCTGCTGAGCGGCTGTGGAACCCCCGATACCAAGGCCCTCAAAAAGCTTGCCTGCGAGCAGGTCTCTAACACGATCGATCTACAGTCTGTGGGTCAGCTCGATGCGCTACGCAAGGCCTTAGGACTTGCGCCGGAGGTCGATCCAATCGAGTCCTGCCGGGCACTTGGCGCCACGATGGGGTCCAGCCCCCAGGTTGAGGGCCCTGGCCAGGGCAACAGCAGCGGAACTGCTCAAAGCGATAGAAACGGGGAAAGCGGTAACGAGAACTGATCCCGCCGACGACCTTCTGCCAGTCGGTAACAGGATACGAAATCAACGGCGGCCGATTGTCCGCTGCAGTTGTCCCCACCAGTCGGTAGGTGAATCATTCGGCCGCCATCCAACTTGCAGCATGGATTGCACCAAGGGCCAATGACCACGTCGTAAAGCCCCGATCAAGTGAAGAATCACCGCGATCGCCATGAGCAGCCAGGCGCTCAGATGCAGGCTATAGATAGCTCTGTGGAGCTGGCCATCGCGCAACCAGTCCTCCTGCATCAGCTTGCCACTGATGAGAGCGAGCAAAAGGGCAAGAAGGGGGACCAGGTTTGTTGCTTTACGAAGTCGATGCCGCCCGATTGTGATGGCATAAGCGCCAAAAATGACACCAATTGGCAGAAGAGCCACCCCAATCATTCCGTGGATATCAACCCACTCCCCTGGCAAGGTAAAGGGCAAGGCCCCCCATCGACGATCGAGGGTGAGCAGCAGCACAAGACCGCTCAGCCATGCAGCACCCACCAACAAGCCTGTTGCACCATGGAGGAACCGAAGTAGGGAAGGCTGATAGGGCTTTGCCATGGCTTTATCCATTATTGACGCTGCCATAGTCTGACATTTTTGCAACGAGCCCCCTTCATTGTCGAAGCAATCAATCGTGGTTGATCTGGATGAATCAGATCAGGACGAATCAACTCAAGACGAACAGCTGTAGTGGGACACGCCTCCGGCGTTGAAGAATTCCCTGGGCCTCAAGCGGTCGTAGCGCGCCTCCACCTCCTGGGATGGCTCGTCGTAGGGATGGCTGAACACCGCCTGTAGATCGTGGATCAGGCTGAAATCACCAAGGGCAGCTTGGTCATAGGCCGGTGCAACCAGCCATTCGCGCCAGGTGATTTTGGGGTTGGTGCGTTGCATCGCTGCGGATGTCACGGCTGGGTCGCCGCAGCTCGAGAGGTGGTGGTTCCAGCGCTGGAGCCATTGACTCCATTGGCCATCGAGCTGCTCTGAACTGGGCAGGTAGAAGCTCTCCTTCAGGCTGGAAAGTTGCTCTGGTAAGCCAGCTTGCATCCCAGCTGGAATTGCCGCTGGAATTGCAGAGAGCTTGCGGAAGAAGATCGTGTAGTCGGCCTTGGAGAGGGCCATGAGCTGCAGCAACTCGTTCACCAGCTCGTTCAATAGCTCGGTGTCATAGCTGCCCAGGCCGAGCTTGCTGGCCCACATGGCCTCGAGCTGCTGCTGCATCGCACCTGCGAAACCGTCCCGAATGTGGTCGAGCCTGGAGCGGGCCTGGGGATTGTCCTCGAGCAGCAGCCGGAGGGCGGCCCAGAACATCTCGTAGTTGGCTTCAGCTGCCAGCGGCTGGTTGAAGAACGAGAAATGCTCACCGCCTCCGGTCCAGGGCTGAAATCTGGCGTCGAACAGTTCGCAGAAGCCAAAAGGACCGTAGTCGAGGGTGAAGCCACCCGCGGCGCAGTTGTCGCTGTTGAAATTGCCCTGGCAGAAGCCAACCCGCATCCAATGGGCCACCAGGGCTGTGAGCCTGCCGCGAAACAATCGGGCCAGCTCAACCACTTGATCGCTGAACTCCAGAGCCGGATCAATCTCCGGCCAATAGTTGCGCTCGATCAGGTGCTGAACGATCATCTGTAACTCGTTCAGGGCACCGGGGTGGGCCTGGCTGCGGGCGCGACGGGCAAACAGTTCCAGCTGGCCGACCCGCAGGAAAGACGGGGCCACCCGGGTTGTAATCGCCGCGGGGTTGTCCACCAGGATGTCGGGATCGAACGATGTGGAGTTCGGGGAATACCAGGGCCTGCGGACGGTTTCCGCCCGTGACATCACCAGCGTGAGCGAGCGGGAGGTGGGAACCCCCAGGGCGTGCATGAACTCCTGGGCCAAAAATTCGCGCACGCTGGAGCGGAGCACGGCGCGGCCATCGGCGCCACGGCAATAGGGCGTCGGGCCTCCGCCTTTGAGTTGCATCTCCCAGCGCTTGCCGTTGAACAGGCCTTCGAAAATGGAAATGGCCCGGCCATCGCCATAGCCGTTACCCGTTCTAAAGGGGCACTGCTGGATGTACTCGGTGCCATAGATCGAGAGGGCATAGCCGGTGGCCCAACCAAACGGGCGCATCGGTTCCCGCGCCACGGTGATGTCACCGGAGAACAGGCGCAGGAAGTCTTCGTCGTGGGCTAGCCCATCGCCCAGGCCCAGGTCGAGGAAAAGGCTTGGGCTGTGGGCGATGAGCTCCGGAGCTGGAATCGGCGTGGGGGTCACCGGCACGTAATGCCCCGAAAACACCTGGCGGGGGTGGTGATCGCGGCCATCGGCCCTCGCCTGGGGATCGGGATGCAGGGAATCCAGCAGCGAATAGTCGGCCCGCTGCGCAAAATCCGCGAAGGTTGTGGTAGGCACTGGTTTCACCATCATTGGTACTCCTGGCGGATAAGCAACGCCGCTTCCACCGTGAGGCCGGGACCAAAGCCCAGGGCCAGGCATGGCCCGGAGCCGGCCCTGGTGCGCAACCGCTCCAAGATGAACAGGATCGTGGCTGACGACATGTTGCCGAACTGGGCTAGCACCTCGGTGGAGAGATCGATCTGAGCTGGTTGTAACCCGGCGCTCTCCAGCACCGCCCGCAGGATGCGGGGGCCGCCGGGGTGGACGGCCCAGGTTTCCACCTCAGGCAAGGCCAGGCCCTGGCCAGCCAGCCAATGGTCCAGCCAGGGGCGCAGGTGATCGGCGATGCGACTGGGCACCTGGGACGAAAGCACCATCGAGAAGCCATGGTCTTCAATCGTCCAACCCATCAGCTCTTCGGTGCCGGCGAGCACCGTCGATGACGAGGCGACCAGCTGCAGGCCGCCTGTCTTGCGCGAGCTGGGGCCACCCATCTCGGAGCCCAGCCCTGGACCAACCTCAGAACCCACAGCGACCACGGCTCCTGCGCCATCGGCAAAGAGGGCATTGGCCACGATGTGGTCGGGGTTCCAGCCCTCCTGCAGGTGAAGGCTGCACAGCTCCACCGCACACAGGAGCACGCAGGCCCTGGGATCGGCCTCCACAAAAGCCCGGGCCACCCGCAGTCCGTTGAAGGCCCCGTGGCAGCCCATGAAACCCACGTGGGTGCGGGCCACATCCATGGGTAAGGGCAGGCTGGCTATCAGGGCCAGGTCGAAGCCCGGGGCGCCAAAGCCCGTGCACGACACGGTGATCAGATGGGTGACCGCGCTGGCCTCGAGGCCCGCATCCTCGAGGGCCAGCCGGGAAGCGCGGTGGGCCAGATCCAGGGCCGCCGGCTGGTAGCGCCGCATGCGCTCGGCCGTGGTGGGGTTAGGGGACGCCGAAGGGGGAATGCAGTGGCGGTGCGTCACCCCCGAGCGCTGGTAGATCCGCTCCAGCAGCCTTTGTTGGCGGGGGCTGGCAGCGTGCATCTGCGGTGCCAGGGCCAGGGCTTCTGCCTGGCTGATGCGCCCCTGGGGCACCGCGGTGCCAAGACCAATCACGGACAAGGGCATGGTTGATCAGTCCGTCAAGCAGGGCAAGGTGGGCCGCTGCACAAGCCCAATCATGGAGCTGGTGATCGAGGGGAAGGTTCCAGCCAGCCTGGACAGTCCCCAGGTGGCCCGCGGGTTCCGCAAAACCATCGCCAGCGCTCGGCAGAAAGTCTGGCGCTGGCTCACCCAACGGTGGTGCAGGCGCCGCCAATCCGCCTCGATCGCGCCATCCCAATGCTCCAGTCCGCGCAGCACCAGGGGCAGGGCCGCCAGGGAGGAGGTGAGGGCCCAGCCCATGCCTTCGCCGGTAAAGGGCTCCACGTACCCGGCGGCATCACCAAGCAGCAGCAGCCGGTGACCCGCGAGCGGGCTGGTTCGGCGGCTCAGGGCTGCGGTGAGCTGCCAGGCCGCCCCGTCCAAACCAGCCGGCTGGGCAAAGCCCGCTTCCTTCAAGATCGCCTGGCAGGCACCGGACGCACCGCCGCTGGACCGCAGCAAGGCCGGATCGAAGGCACAGGCCAGGTTGATCTCGCCCCCTTCCACCCGAACCAATCCCACATAGCCGCCCCGGCCGACAGCCATCTGCAGAACTCCCGGCGCAAGCCCGGCAAGGTCCGCGGACAGCACACAACCGGCCCCAACCCGACTAGCAGGATCAATGCTGCTAGTGATCTCCGCTTCGCCATCTAGGCAGCGGTGGGTGAGGCCCGCCGCAATCAACACCACCTTGGCGCTGACCCTGCGCCGTTCGGTGCCGTTTTGGAGCACCACCTCCCGGTGGGGGTCCAGGCCAGCGGCGGCGGCCACTACGGCCCGGGTGCCCGTCAGAACCGTGGCACCAACGGCCTCGGCCGCTTCCAGCAGGGCCAGATCCAAGCGGGCCCGCGACAAAACCCGACCGGAGTCCAGGGCGATCGGGCTCACCACACCATCCACCCCCAGCTCCAGCGAGCGCAAGGCCAGGCCGCCCTGGCCCTCCACCAGAGCTGCAAGGCCAGCGGCCTCAAGGGCTGCCAGGGCCTGGGGGCTGAGGCAGGCCCCACAGACTTTCCAGCGCGGGAAGACCCGCTGCTCCACCAGCAACACCCGCACGCCCCGTCGGGCGAGGCCATGGGCCGCAAGGGAGCCGGCCAGTCCAGCACCAACCACGACCACATCCCAATCAGGCGCTGGGGGCATCTCGGCTCCAGGAGAGCAGGAAGCGCTCGGGCCAAAAACGGCTGATCTGGGCGCCCGCCAGGCCAGCGGCCGTGGCCAGATGGGCCACTTCTTCGGGCTGAAAGGCACCCCCCACCGAGAGGGGTCCATCGATGTGCACGATCGGGGAGCGGCTCAGCAACCGGGTGCCGATCCAGGTGAGCAACAGATCCAGGTGGCTGCGGATCAGGTCGTGAACCAACAGCTGGTCGAGGGTGGCGGCGGCCATGGAGCGCAGCAGGGTTTCCGCATCGGACTCCCTGAGGTGGTGCAGAAACAACGAGGTGGTGATCAGGTGATAACCGCCGGGGAGCGGAGCACCGATCGCATCGGCCTGGAAGAAGTGGGCATCTAGGCCCTGCGCCCTGGCCGATTGGTTGGCGAGGGCGACGGCTTCATCGCTGATGTCACAGCCGTGCACCTCCAGATCGATCCCCTCCCGCCGGCCCAGGCGACTGATGGCCCTCACCGTGTCGCCCCCACCGCAGGCCACATCCAGGATGCGCAAGCGCCGCGGGGGGTTTTGGCTCGCCAGGCGCCGGATGGCGGGGAAGAAACAGCTGGCACTGCGGGTCAACGCGTTGATCCGAGCGAGGCCAAGCAGGGCCGCCTGGTGGGCCTGGGGATCAAGGCCGGGCTGGTCCATCAGCTCAGGCCTCAGCTGCCGCTGGCCCAGCTGACTCCACAACGTGGGCAATGGCACCGCCAGGGCCGTCTGGAGATTGAAGGGCGTGGGCTCCAAACAGCTCCCTTGGGTATTTCGGTATTCCACCAACCCTAGGAACGCTGGCCCCCTGGTGATTTCTAGGCTGGTGCCATGGCGAACCCTCCACTCACGCTCCTTTTTGACGGAGCCTGCCCCCTTTGCCGAAGAGAAGTTGAGGCCCTGCGCGGCCGGGATCAGGGCAAGGGCCGGATTTGTTTTGTCGACATCGATGCGCCGGACTACGACCCCGTCGCCCATCAAGGGATCAGCTACCGCCAGGCCATGGGCAGAATCCATGCCATCGGAGCTGATGGCCGGGTCATCGTCGACGTGGCTGCCTTCCGGGAGGCCTACAGGCTGGTGGGACTGGGTTGGCTGTACGCCCCCACCACCTGGCCCCTGCTCAAGCCGCTGGTTGATGGGATCTACGGCCTTTGGGCCAATTGGCGCCTGAAGCTCACGGGTCGCGTTGACCTCCAGACCGTTTGTGCCCAGAAGGAGGGCCGGTGAAGAGCAGACCCCCTGGATCTGGCTCTAAAACTGGGCTGGATTAGGCCAGGTAGGGATCGAGGAAGCTCAAGGGCCGGGCCATGGTTGCCGAGAAGCCCAGGATGCCCCGGTCTTTGTAGCTGTAGAGCAGGGTGTCGTCGGCATCCAGAAGAAAGGTGCCGCCCCGCTGGGTGAGGTGGGTGTCCGAGGGAACGTAGGTGCGCCAATGGGCCAACACTTCGGCCATGTTGCGCAGCCGCAGGGTGGCCAATTCAAAGGGCCTTTGGAAGCCTTTGCCTCCCGCAAACGAGAAGAACGACCCTTGGATCGGCGGTAACGGGCCGGCCTGAACGGTTTCATCGTCGGCAATCCGCTGGGGCGCTTGGCGATCGCCCGTGTACCCCCGCAGCACCTCGGCCAAGGTTCCTGGGGAACCAACCCCGGCACACATCAACAGCAGGTTGGGCCATGGCCCGCCCATCACGGTTAGGCCCCCGTAGAGCCCCAGGGCTCGATGCAGCTCCGGCTCCGCTGTGACCACGAGCCGATCGGGGGGAAAGCCCGTAAAGGCGCAGAAGCGCTGGCGACCAGCCTCGTCGCCAATGGCGATGGCCAGGATGGAGATTCCAGCCGAAGCCAGCTGCGGCAACACCGGCACCAGGGCTTGGGCGTATTCAAGGCTGTCGTAATCCCCGAGTTGGGACAACACCACCACAAGCCGGCTCTGGCCCCGGCCCATGCCGGGTACCCCCTCCAGATAGCGAAGGAGCCCATCCGGCCCCTGCGGCGCAACCGAGGCTGCAGCTTGACTGCTGGTCATGGAGTTGATGGTGAATTAGGCAACGAAACGCCGGTAGATCCAACGGACAAAACCACCGATGACAGGCACTGGTTCAAAGGTGGGGCCCACAAAATCGAAATAGTCGCGGTGATCCACAATCCGCCCATCGGCTCCAAGCTGGAGTCGCGTGACGCCTGGGTAGATGAATTCAATGCCCTTGATTTTGAGGCCCATGCGCCATTCCACAAAGGCCTGGCTGCCATTGACCACAACGGCCCCAGCCTCTAAAAACACATCATCACAACGTTCAACCAAGTCCTGCTGGGCCTTGATGAAAGCACCGATACCAGCCCTTTTTGGGGTGGGGTCTTCAAACTGAACGTCAGCCGCATAGAGATCGCGCCACTGCTGCTCATCGGGAGCAGCCACGCCGTAGGGCTTGGTGAAGAGTTGACGCAGTTTCAGCTCATCCAATGGCAAAGAAATACCAGCAGCCATGAAATCGGAGTGGAAAGGGTGGTTCACTAGGCTGACGACAGACTGAAGTATCGGTGACATCTAGTGGTTCAAAACGATTTAACTGAACATTGATCAAAACATGGGCAAAAAATTACCCCCAACATTCGTTGATGGAATGGTGGGGGGAGGATGATTGGCTGGTGGCGTTCAGCGAGCCCGACCGAGGTCGGTGGGCCGGGTGAGCACATAGCCCACCATGGCGGTCAGCAGCACGCCGACCACGACCAAACCGGTGATCGCTGCGGAATAGTCGGTGGTCATGGGATCAGCCCAAACCAATTTGGCCGAGGATGCTCTGACCGGTGAGCAGCTCGGTGCCCAGGCCGATCACGAAGCCGAGCATGGCCAGACGGCCATTCCAGGTCTCGGCAAAAGCGACGAATCCGTAACGGGGAGTGGAGTCGGCCATGGGTATTGCGATTTGTAAAAACCAATCGTAACGCAATGTGAAGCTGTTGGAGCAAGCCACCAGCCCTTGGCCGTCATCGGCTCAATGCTGCTCAGCGGGCGCCGTTGAAGGCCTCCATGGGGATGGCCGCTGGGATCAGGGTGCCTGAGCTGGAGCCGATGGCTGATTCAGGGGATGGGTTGCTTGCGCCGATGCCAGCGATCAGCTCTGGACCCATGGCCGCATCAAAGGAGAAACGACCGGGACCATTGAGCAACAGCGCCAGGCTGCCTCCCAGATAGAGCACCACAAGTT
>CANHGA010000036.1 GCA_947460085.1 Synechococcaceae cyanobacterium | reverse complement strand
TTCGACAAGCCCATGTACGAACAGGGCCTGATCCTGTTCCCCCACGTGGCCACGCTTGGCTACGGCGTGGGTCCTGGCGGTGAGGTCGTCGACCTCTATCCGTTCTTCGTGGTGGGTGTGCTGCACCTGATCAGCTCCGCCGTGCTTGGTCTCGGCGGGCTGTATCACGCTCTGCGCGGCCCCGAAATTCTGGAGAACTACTCCGCCTTCTTCTCGCAGGATTGGCGCGATAAAAACCAGATGACCAACATCATTGGCTACCACCTGATCCTCTTGGGTGTGGGTGCGCTGCTGCTGGTGTTCAAGGCCATGTTCTTCGGCGGCGTGTATGACACCTGGGCCCCGGGCGGTGGCGATGTGCGGATCATTACCAACCCCACCCTGGATCCCGGCGTGATCTTCGGTTACCTGACCCGCGCCCCCTTTGGTGGCGAGGGCTGGATCATCGGGGTCAACTCGATGGAAGACATCATCGGCGGTCACATCTGGATTGGCCTGATCTGCATCTTTGGTGGCATCTGGCATGCCGTCACCAAGCCCTTCGGCTGGGTGCGTCGCGCCTTCATCTGGAACGGTGAGGCCTACCTCAGCTACAGCCTGGGCGCCTTGAGCTTCATGAGCTTCATCGCCTCGGCCTACATCTGGTTCAACAACACCGCCTACCCTTCCGAGTTCTACGGCCCCACCAACGCCGAGTCCTCCCAGGCCCAAAGCTTCACCTTCCTGGTGCGTGACCAACGCCTCGGCGCCAACATCGGTTCGGCCATGGGCCCTACCGGTCTGGGCAAATACCTGATGCGCTCACCTACCGGCGAGATCATCTTTGGTGGTGAAACCATGCGTTTCTGGGACTTCCGTGGTCCTTGGCTGGAGCCCCTGCGCGGTCCCAACGGCCTGAGCCTCGACAAGCTCCAAAACGACATTCAGCCCTGGCAAGTGCGCCGGGCAGCTGAATACATGACCCACGCTCCCAACGCCTCCCTGAACTCAGTGGGCGGGATCATCACCGAGCCCAACTCGGTGAACTTCGTGAACATCCGCCAGTGGCTGGCCTCCACCCAATTCGTGTTGGCCTTCTTCTTCCTGGTGGGTCACCTCTGGCATGCGGGCCGCGCCCGCGCCGCTGCAGCTGGCTTTGAAAAGGGCATCGACCGTCAGGCCGAGCCCACATTGGCCATGCCCGACCTCGACTGATTCATTTCAGCGACTGTCGTCCCCCAGCCCTCGCCGCAAGGCGGGGGCTTTTTTATGGGTTCAACCACCGCCGCAGCAGGGGCAGACTCAACCCAATCACGTTGCTAAAACAGCCCTCGAGCCGCTCCACCGCCAGGCCCCCGCGCCCCTCCAGGGCAAATCCACCGGCACAGGCCAGCGGTTCCCCCGTGGCCACATAGGCCTCGATCTCAGCAGCACTGAGGGCCGCAAAGTGCACCCGGGTTGTGACCGTGTCCAGCTGCAGGCCTTTTCCCGGCAACAAGCCGTTTCCCCGAAGCAAGCAGTGGCCCGTCAGCAACTCGCCCACGCCGCCAGCCATGCGGCGCCAGCGGGCGATCGCCTCCGCCTGATCAGCGGGCTTACCGAACACCTCACCCCCAAACGCCAACAGCGAATCGCAGCCCAACACCCCCCAGGCAGCTGCGCTGGAGCCCTCGGCCTGGAGCGCCTGATCCACGGCCTCGGCCTTGGCCTTGGCCAGCAGCTGCACCAAAACGGCTGGATCGCTTGCGCTGATTGCCTCCTCATCCACCCCGCTCACCCGCACCCGATGGGGAATGGCCGCCTGCTCGAGCAGGCGGCGGCGCGCAGGTGAGGCTGAGGCGAGCACCAGCATGGGAGGGGGGGAATCAGGGAGAATCTCCCTATGCAACTACGGGCCACCCCAGAGCGCGACCCCGGCAGCGTTGCCGCCCTGCTCAACGACGAACGGGCCACGGGCCGGGCAGCCAAAGCCCTGCGCTGCCTGCCCTTTCGCCGGGCCTTCTATGAGGAAGTGGCGCAGCGGGCCCTCAGCAGTGGCGAGTTGTGCCGCCGTAACGATGCCCTGAGCCTCTGCACCAGGGCCATGGCTCCCGAGCGGGCTGAAGCCCTTTGGATTTGGCTAATCCAACTCGGGGTGCTCCGGCGCGAGGTGGATGGCCAAGGCCTCACCCACCGGGTACGGCTCACCCCCATGGGCAGGGCGGTACTGGGCCAATGGCCCGGCGAAATCCCTGGGGCGAGCTTTGCCGAACGCCTACGGCACCTGATCAGCCGCCGCCGGCCAAGGCTGTGACCCCAGAGCCTGTGAGCAAGATCTCACCTCGAACAACCCAGTCGCCCAGGCCACTGATGGTGCTGGGCACCTCCAGCGGTGCGGGCAAAACCCTGATGACCGCGGCCCTCTGCCGGGTGTTGAAACGCCGCGGCGAGCAGCCGCTGCCCTTTAAGGGCCAAAACATGAGTCTCAATGCCTGGGTGGATCAGGCCGGCGGCGAGATGGCCTACTCCCAAGCCCTGCAGGCCTGGGCGGCGGGCCTGGAGCCCCAGGTGGCCATGAATCCGGTATTGCTCAAACCCCAGGGAGATAGCACCAGTGAGTTGATTCACCTGGGCCAAGCGGTGGGCACCGCCCGGGCCGAGCACTACTACCGTGATTGGTTCAAGCCTGGCTGGGCAGCGATTCGCAGCGGCCTGGGCGCCCTGAAAAGCCAATACCACCATGGGCGGCTCGTGCTCGAGGGGGCGGGCAGCCCGGTGGAAGTGAATCTGCAGGCCCGGGATCTCACCAACCTGCGCCTGGCCCAATACCTGCGGGCCCATTGCCTGCTGGTGGCCGATATCGAGCGCGGGGGCGTCTTTGCCCAGATCGTGGGCACCTTGGCCCTGCTCAGCCCGGTGCAACGGCCTCTGATCAAAGGGATCCTGATCAACCGCTTCCGGGGACGCCGCGAACTCTTTGATCAAGGCCGCAGCTGGCTGGAGCAGGAAACCGGAATTCCGGTGCTGGGGGTGATGCCCTGGCTCAACGATCTCTTCCCTCCAGAAGACTCCCTGGATCTGTTGGAGCGCCGCGGCCGCAAAAGCAGCGCCGAACTGGAGATCGCCGTGCTGCGGCTGCCATCACTAAGCAACTTCTCCGACCTCGACCCCCTGGAAACGGAAGCCAGCGTGCAGCTGCGCTGGATCCAGCCCGGCGAGCCCTTGGGCCAGCCCGACGCCGTGATCGTGCCGGGCAGCAAGCAAACCCTGCGGGATCTGGCCGCCCTCCAAACCAGTGGTCTCGGCCAGGAGCTGAAGCGTTATGCGGCAGCCGGGGGCCAGGTGTTTGGCATCTGCGGCGGCATGCAAATGCTTGGGGTGGAGCTCGTGGATCCCGAAGGCCTCGAAGGTGGAGCCGCTGCCGCCAGCCCCGCCGGATTGGGACTACTGCCGCTGCGCACCGTGTTTGAAGGTGCCAAGGCCCTCCGCCAACGGCGCAGCCAGGCCCTCTGGCCCCTGCCCAGCGAAGGCCGCAGCCAAGGTCAAGGGGACGGGATCGAGGCAGCCTTGGTGCTGGAGGGGTTTGAGCTCCACCGCGGCGTCACCACCCTCCATCAGGTCGCCCATGGCGGCCCCTTGGCCGAGGATCCAAGCCTGGGCTGGTGGCAATCCTGGGGGGACCAGGGGGGGCTGGTGGCCGGCACCTATCTCCATGGCGTGTTTGAAAGCGGACCCTGGCGGCGGCGCTGGCTCAATCAACTGCGCCAACGCAAAGGGTTGCCGTTGCTGAGTGAACGCCAACCCCACCACAGCCAACACCGGGATCAACTGCTCGATCGCCTCGCCGATGCCTTTGAAGAGCATGTCGATCTTGGTCCGCTCCTTATGACCTAACCCCCATGCCAGCAACCCCGATCACGGTCCACTGGCCCCATGGCCGTAGCAGCACGGTCCAACCAGGCACCGATTGGCTCGTGGCGGCCCAGGCGGCGGGATTCGCCATTCCCACCGGCTGCCTGGGGGGCAGCTGTGGCGCCTGTGAGATCGAAGTGAATGGCCAGATGGTGCGTGCCTGCATCGCCACGGTGCCAGCGGCATCCAGCGGGGAACTCACGGTGGAACTGGCAAGCGATCCCTACTGGTGATCCCGCTGGATCAGTCGCACTCGATCAGTCTCGTTGAATCAGCCCACCCCCAAGGAGCACCTCACCGTCGTAGAAGACGGCCGCCTGGCCTGGGGTGATCGAAAACTGCTCATCGGCAAACACCACCTGGCAGCGATGGGGCCGTCCGCCGGCGGTATCGACGGCTGTGGCCGGCAGGGGCGTCAACAGCGCCGGCTCGGGGGCACTGCGATAGCGCACCTGCACCGCCACCTCCAGCGGCCGATCCGGAGGCGCCATGGAGACCCAATTCACCGCCCCCACACAGCACTGCGAGCGGGCCGCATCGGTGCGGGGGGCCACCACCACCCGGTTCATGGCCGCATCCAACCGCACCACATGCAAGGGCTCACTCCACGCCACCCCAAGCCCCTTGCGCTGGCCAATCGTGAAGTGCTCGATGCCATCGTGCTGGCCCACCACCGTGCCGTCGCCAAGCACAATCTCCCCCTGGCGCGGCGGCAAGTAGGCATCCAAAAACGCCTTCATCGAACCGTGGTGGTCGGCCAGGCAGAGATCCTGACTTTCAGGCTTCTCGGCCGTACGCAGTCCATGGCGGGCCGCCTCCAGGCGGGTGTCGGCCTTGGTGAGTTCACCCAAGGGGAACACCAACCGACCCAGCACCTCCTGGGGTAGGTCGTAGAGGAAATAGCTCTGGTCCTTGCGGGAATCGAGCCCCCGCAGCAACTGATGGCGGCCATTGGGGCTTTGATCGCCGTGGCGCACGCGGGCGTAGTGGCCCGTGGCGATGCGCTGCAGGCCCCGCTCTTTGGCCGCCCAAGCCAGCATCGGAGCAAATTTCACCTCCCGATTGCAGCGGGAGCAGGGCAGGGGCGTCACGCCATCGCCATAGCCCTGCACCAAGAAATCAACGATTTGCTCCTGGAAATGCTGCCGAAAATCCACCACATGGTGGGGCACCCCGAGCTGCTCACAGATGCCGGCGGCATCCACCAGCCCTTCCGCACAGCAGGCGCCCTTGCCACTCATCAGCCACAGGGTGAGGCCCTCCACCTCCCAACCGGCCTCCACCAGCAGGGCAGCGGTGAGCGAGCTATCCACCCCGCCCGAGAGGCCTACGGCGAGGCGATGCTCCCCTGGCCAGGCGAGCAGCCGCTCCAACGCCGCAGCCCCAGCGGGGGTTGCGGCCCCAGAAGCCGCTGCACTGGCGGGAGAAGCAAACAAAGGGGCCACAGGGGGCGAATGTCTCCCATCATGAAACCGTGCTGTCCGTGATCGCGTGCCCGAGCCAGTACCCGTGCCCCGTGATGCCGATCACCTGCTCGTCAGCGGCGGGCAGATGGCCCAGCTCGAGCAGCTGCTATTCGCCAGTGGGCTTCCGGTCGAGGCCTTGATGGAAAAGGCGGCCCTGCTCATGGCCCGCCATCTGCTGGAACACGAACCCCTCCAGGCCGGGGCGCTGGTGCTGGTGGGGCCAGGTCACAACGGCGGCGATGCCCTGGTGGTGGCCAGGGAATTGCACCTGGCCGGAGTGGCAGTGCGGATCTGGAGCCCATTTGAGCGCCACAAACCACTCACGGCCGCCCACCTGGGCCATGGCCGCTGGCTTGGGATTCCACTGCTCCAAGAGGCACCCGATCCGGCCGATGGGGCCCTCTGGATTGATGGCCTGTTTGGCATCGGCCAACGCCAAGGCCCGGGGGATGCCATCGAAAACCTGCTGCTGGCGCGGCAACGGCAACGGCCCCACCACCTCTTGGCCGTGGATGTCCCGACCGGACTCTGCGCCGACCGGGGGATCTGCCTGGGGGCCACGGCGGCGGTTGCCCACTGCACCACCACGATCGGCCTGGTCAAAACCGGTCTGGTACAGGATCCCGCCCTCGCCTACGTGGGGCAGCTGGTGCGCCTGGATCTGGGCCTCCCCCCAGCCCTGTTGGCTGGATTACCCGCCAACCAACCCCTGGCCCTCGGCCCCAAAGACCACCAAGGCGGTCCCCCACAGCAAGCCGGCCCCCCAACCCCATGGGCCACCAACGCCCCAGCGGCCAGCAAATACCAACGGGGGCGGCTGCTGGTGATTGCCGGAAGCAGCCCCTACCGAGGAGCCGCGGCCCTAGCCCTGGCCGGTGCCAGCAGCTCCGGCTGCGGCAGCCTGCGCGCGGCCCTGCCAGCCCCCATGGGGCAAAGCCTGTGGCAGCAATTGCCCCACGTGGTGGTGAACCAGGAGCTGGCCTGCAGCCCAGCAGGTGATCTCCTGCTGGAGGGCTTAGCCAGCGCAACCCTGGAGCGCCTGGATGCGGTGCTGATCGGCCCGGGTATTGGGGCTAGCAGTGGCCCTGGGAGTGGCCCTGGGAGTGCCGCCGGAGGACTTGAGGGCTGGCAGCCCCTGCAAGCGTTCGAGGGGCTGTTAGTGATCGATGCCGATGGGCTCAACCGGCTGTCCCAGATGGATGGCAGGGGCCTGGCCTGGCTGCAGCAGCGCCGGGGGCCCACCTGGCTCACCCCCCACCCCGGCGAATTCGCCCGCCTGTTTCCCCAGTGGGCCGCCCTGCCTCCATTGGAAGCTGCCCACCAGGCTGCCCAGGCCAGTGGGGCCAGCGTGCTGCTCAAGGGTGCCCGCAGCATCGTGGCCGCCGCCGATGGCCGCCGCTGGCAACTGCTAAAGGCCAACCCCCGCGCCGCCCGAGCCGGGCTCGGTGATGTCCTGGCCGGCTATGCCGCCGGCCTGGGAGCTAGCGCCGGCGGAGATGGCCAGATCCTGGCCTCAGCAGCTCTGGACCATGCCCTAGCGGGCTGCCAGCTCAACCAACCCAGCCCACCAGAGGTGGCCGCGATCCTCGCCACTGGCACGGCCAGCCCGGTGTCTAATTGAAGACAAAAGGGCTCCCAGAGAGACTGAAGTGCTGCTTTTGTGATGAATTGCGATGGAAAGATGAAGCGTTGCTGACAACCCACGCCACCGCAAAGGAAAGCTCCCATAGTTATGGGCTGGATTGCACTAGCCATGACTTCTTCATCCCCAAGGGCTAGCGAGAGCAGTCGCCGACGAAGTAGCGATCCAATCAGCTGGTATTTGGCCACCATTGGCCGTGAACCCCTCCTCACCCCTGCAGAAGAAATCGAGCTTGGCAATCAAGTCCAAGCCATGATGAGGCTCCTCGAAGCTGGAGAGCTAACAACTGGAGAAGCAACAGCTGGAGACTCTTTAGCTGGGGCAGACCAACTCAGCGACCAGGACAAGCGCACCATCAAGATCGGCAAGCGCTCCAAAGCGCGGATGATGAAAGCCAATCTCAGGCTGGTGGTCAGCGTTGCCAAGAAATACCAAAATAGGGGCCTTGAACTACTCGATCTGATCCAAGAAGGCTCCCTTGGCCTAGAACGGGCGGTGGAGAAATTTGATCCCACCCGTGGTTACAAATTCTCCACCTATGCCTTCTGGTGGATCCGCCAGAGCATGACCCGGGCCATTGCCTGCCAATCCCGCACCATTCGCCTTCCGGTTCACCTCAGCGAGCGCCTTACCGCCATTCGCAGGGTGAGCCTGGAACTGGCCCACAAACTCGGGGCCATGCCCAACCGGAGGGAAATCTCCGAGGCCCTCGACATGCCGCTCGATGAACTCGACAGCGTGCTGAGCCAGGCCCTAACGACCTCCAGCCTGGATGCCCCGATCAATGGTGATGAAAGCCGGAGCTTCCTCGGCGATCTGATTGCCGACTCCAACGAAGAAGAGCCCCTCGACCGGGTCGAACGGGGCATGCACCAGGAACAATTAGGCCGCTGGATGAGCCACTTGAGCGAGCAAGAGCGGCAAGTGCTGCACTTGCGTTTTGGCCTCGAGGGCGTCGAACGCCACACCCTGGCCGACATCGGTCGTCAGCTCGACGTCTCCCGGGAACGGGTACGCCAGGTGGAGCTCAAAGCCCTGCGCAAACTGCGCAGCCTCACCAACCACCTACCGAGGAGCAACTGAAACGCAGAAGATCAGTCCTCTGCCCAGATGTAGCGGGTGAGCTCTTCCGGCTTGGGTTCGGGGGCCGCTAGGGCAAATTCCACACAATCGGCGATCTCAGCGTCGATCTCCTTTTCGATCGCCTTGAGCTCCTCGGGGGTGGCCAGCTGTTGGCTCACCAGGTGGGCAGCTAGCTGCTTGATGGGATCACGCTGGGCCCAAAACGCCTTCTCCTCCTCAGCCCGCAGCTCATCGGGGTCGGCCAGGGAGTGGCCACGGAAGCGGTAGGTGAGGCATTCGAGCACCGTGGGGCCTTCCCCAGCCCGGGCCCGTTCAACGGCGCGCTGGGCGGCGGCCCGAACGGCCAACACATCCATGCCATCCACCTCTTCACCGGCCATGCCGAAGGCCGCAGCCTTGCGCCAAATCTCGGGGTCACTGGTGGCGCGGTTGTGGTCCATGCCAATGGCCCACTTGTTGTTCTCTACCACAAACAGGATCGGCAGCTTCCAGAGGGCCGCCATGTTGAGGCACTCGTAAAACTGGCCAATGTTGCAGGTGCCATCCCCAAAGAAGGCCGCGGTCACCGCATCGCTGCCCGCATCACCCAGGGCATCCCGCTTGTAGCGGCTGGTGA
This sequence comes from Synechococcaceae cyanobacterium, assembly GCA_947460085.1. GTDB lineage: Bacteria > Cyanobacteriota > Cyanobacteriia > PCC-6307 > Cyanobiaceae > Cyanobium_A. The sequence continues at coordinate 4,072 of CANHGA010000036.1, read as the reverse complement.
AGGCGGCACCCAGGGCCACGGGGATGCCTTCACCAATAAAGGCATAACCGCCAAGCAGGTGGTGTTCCTTGGAAAACAGGTGCATCGAACCGCCGCGGCCCTTGCTGCAACCGGTCTCCTTGCCGAAAAGCTCACTCATCACCTCCCGGGCCGGCACCCCGCAACTGAGGGCATGAACGTGGTCGCGGTAGGTGCTGCAGAACCAGTCGTGCTGCATCTTCATCGCTTTGATGACGCCCGTGCTGACGGCCTCCTGGCCGTTGTAGAGGTGCACGAAGCCGAACATCTTGCCCCGGTAGTACATCTCGGCGCACTTGTCTTCGAAGCGCCGACCCAGGGTCATGTCGCGATAGAGCAGCAGCCCTTCATCGCGGCTCACCGTGGCGGGAGTCGCGGGATACAAATTCTCAAGACGCGCAGCATGGGGACCGGCCACGTGGGTGGAGTCGGCCGAACAGGAGGGGACCCCGGAGGCGGTCGCCATGTCCTGACCCATATCTGCCTGTGTCATGCCGGATGCGAAATCGGGTGCTGAATCGGGCGCCTGTCAGAGACGGCTGATGCAAAAGGAACTGTACGGGGTCCGGCACCAGCTAATCCGGCAATGGGTGCCAAAACCGCTGACCCTGCCTAAAGTTCGGCCCTGCCTAATGTCACCAGCCAAAGGACGGTCCAGGTTGGAACTACCGATTGATCACTTCCGGCTGCTTGGCGTGGGGCCAACCACCGATGCCCAATCGGTTCTGCGCACCCTGCAGCAACGGCTGGACCGCGCCCCAGACCAGGGGTTCACCGAGGAAACCCTCCAGTCCCGCGAGGAACTGCTGCGCGCCAGCGCCGACCTGCTCAGCGATGCCGACCGTCGCCTCGTCTACGAAACCGACCTGACCGCCATCTCCAGCGGCAGCGGTGCCAGCATCGCCGCCCTCGATGTGCCCAGCTCCAACGAGGTGGGCGGATTGCTGCTCCTCTTGGAGGCTGATCAGCCCCTCGAATGTTTCGAACTGGCCAGCCGGGCCCTCCAGCCGCCCCAGGCGCCAGCCCTGGGCAGCAGCCGCGAAGCGGATTTGACCTTGCTCGCCGGGCTCTCCTGCCTGGCAGCGGCGGCCGATCAATACCAACGGCGCCGCTACGAAAGTTCCGCCCAAACCCTCAGGCAGGGTCTGCAGCTTTTGCAACGCATGGGCCAACTCCCCGCCCTGCGCCATCAAATCAACCAGGAGCTCGAAGGCCTCACCCCCTTCCGCGTGCTCGACCTGCTCAGCCGCAATCTCACCGCCGTCAGCGAGCGCGCCGAGGGGTTGGCGCTACTCGAGCAACTGGTCCAACGCCGGGGCGGCCTGGAGGGGAACAACGACCCGAGCCTGTCGGGCGAAGAATTCCAAGCCTTTTTCAAACAAATCCGCGCCTTCCTCACCGTGCAGGAGCAGGTGGACCTGTTCAGCCGCTGGGCCGATGACTCGCTGGACGCTGGCTCCCCTAGGGCTGACTCCAGGGCTGCTGATTTCCTGGCCACCACAGCCCTCACCGCTTCGGGCTTTGGCCAGCGCAAACCCGAGCGGATTGCCGCCGCCAAGGCGCGGCTGCAAGCCAGTGGCACCGAAGGGAGCCAACCGCTCTTGGCCTGCTTGCACCTGCTGCTGGGGGAGGTGGATCAGGCCCACCAAGCCTTCGCAGACGGCGCCTCCGCTCAATTGAAGCAGTGGGCCGTCAAGCAAAGCATCGACCCCCTGGCCCAGCTCTGCGCCTATTGCAGCGACTGGCTCTCTCGAGACGTGCTTCCGGGCTACCGCGATCTCGAGGCCGATGCCGACCTCGAGGCCTACTTCGCTGACCGGGACGTGCAGGCCTACGTGGAAGGCCAGGAGCCCCTAACGGGCCCAGCCAGCGCCAGCCCCCAGCCCTCGGTTTTCGGAGCGGCCTCCGACTTCCTCAGTGGCTTCACCAATCCCTTCGCCAGCGACCAAGCCCAGGGCCAGAGCGGCAGTCCATCAGCCGATTTGCCAGCAAACGCCCTAACGGCTGCTGGCCCAGACGAGCAGCTGGAAGAGGGCGATCTCGATGATCCCCAAGAACCCTGGATGGACGCCTGGCTGCCCCAGTGGCACTGGCCGGAGAATTTGCGCTGGCCCGAGCGGTGGCACTGGCCAACCCTGCCTGCAATCCCGTTGCCCAGCAAGCGTCAGCTTGGCTTTGGTGGCGCTGGCGTCGTGGTGGTAGCCCTCGCTGCCACCGCCCTGGTGCGCAGCCGCTCCCATGGGCCCAAACCCCAGCCGTCCCAGCCCCCGGTGGCCCTGCAGCCCGTTCCGGCCGCCAAGCCAGTCCCCAAAGCCACTCCAGCAGCCCCCTTGGGCACCCCGGAGCCCAGCGACGCCCAAATCCAGGCCCTGCTTGAGGCCTGGCTCGATGCCAAGGCGGCCCTGCTCGCTGGCAAAACCAGCACGATTCCACTGGCGGCCATGGCCCGTCCCAGCCAGATCGAGAGCCTCGAGGCCACCGTGGCCGCGGATCAAAACCGCGGAGAGACCGAATCGATCACCACCAAGATCCAATCCTTTGTGGTGGATGAGCGCAGCGTCAGCCGCATCGCTGCCACCGTGGGCCTCGACTACACCGAAACCCGCCTGGACCGCAGCGGCTCCCCCACCGGACCCGCCACCACCCTGCAACTGCGCAATCGCTACGTGTTTGCCCGTGACAACGGCAACTGGCGCCTGGTGAGCTTCCGGCGCGCTGCCGGCTAGCCGGGTTTTTACGATCGTTTCATTCCTGGGCTTGATCCCCGGGGCTCTACCTCCGGGGCTCCGGTCCCACCCTTCGCCACCTGCTGATGTTTGACGAGCTTTCCCAGCGGTTTGAAGACGCTGTCAAAAGCCTGAGGGGCCAAGCCACCATCAGCGAGACCAACGTTGAAGGGGCCCTCAAGGAGGTCCGCCGGGCCCTGCTGGAGGCCGACGTCAGCCTGCCGGTCGTGCAGGAGTTTGTCGAAGAGGTGCGCCGCAAGGCCGTGGGCGCCGAAGTGGTGCGGGGCGTTAGCCCCGACCAGAAATTCATCCAGCTGGTGCATGGGCAGCTGGTGGAAACCATGGGCGGCGAAAACGCCCCCCTGGCCAAGGCCAAAGGGGACGGCGAAGGTCCCACGGTGGTGCTGATGGCGGGCCTGCAGGGAGCCGGCAAAACCACGGCCACCGCCAAACTTGGCCTGCACCTCAAGGAGCAAGGCCGTAGGGCGCTGCTGGTCGCCGCCGACGTCTACCGCCCCGCGGCCATCGACCAGCTGACCACCTTGGGCCGCCAAATCGGGGTGGAGGTGTTCAGCCTCGGGGCCGATGCCAAACCAGAAGCCATTGCGGCCGCAGGCATTGCCAAGGCCAAGGCGGAAGGCTTCGACACCGTGCTGGTGGACACCGCCGGCCGGCTCCAAATCGATCAATCGATGATGGAGGAGATGGTGCGGATCCGCGAAGCCACAGCCCCCGACGAGGTGCTGCTGGTGGTGGATTCGATGATTGGTCAGGAGGCCGCCAACCTCACCCGGGCCTTCCACGAGCAGGTGGGCATTACCGGTGCCGTGCTCACCAAGCTCGATGGCGATTCCAGGGGTGGCGCCGCCCTCTCGATCCGCAAGGTGAGCGGGGCGCCGATCAAGTTCATCGGCACCGGCGAAAAGGTGGAGGCGCTGCAACCCTTCCACCCCGAGCGGATGGCCAGCCGCATCCTCGGCATGGGCGACGTGCTCACCCTGGTGGAGAAGGCCCAGAAAGAGGTGGAACTGGCCGATGTGGAGCGGATGCAGCAGAAGCTGCAGGAAGCCTCCTTCGACTTCTCCGATTTCCTGCAGCAAATGCGCCTGATCAAGCGCATGGGCTCCCTCGGCGGGCTGATGAAAATGATCCCTGGCATGAACAAGATCGACGACGGCATGCTCAAACAGGGGGAGCAGCAGCTCAAAAAAATTGAGGCCATGATCGGCTCAATGACCGAATCCGAGCGCAACAAGCCCGAGCTGCTCGCCTCCCAACCCTCCCGCAGGCGCCGGATTGCCTCGGGCAGCGGCCACACCCCCGCCGAT
>CANHGA010000035.1 GCA_947460085.1 Synechococcaceae cyanobacterium | reverse complement strand
TCAAAGCTGAACTGGTAGTTGGTGTTCCGGTTCTGGCTGAGGTCGGCGTACTTCACAGCCGCCAGACCCACGGTGGTGGCCACCTGCTCGATGAAGGCCTCGTCTTCGCTGCGCTCCTCCTCCTGCAGGCGCCGACACAGATCGGCTTTGGAGCGCTCGACAGCCTCATCGAGCAGATCCTTGAGCCGCACCGTGTCGCCAGAGCGGGTCTTGAGCTTCTTGCCGTCCTCTCCCTGAACCAGCCCAAACGGCACATGCTCCAGCCGACCATCCGCCGGGATCCAGCCCGCCCGCCGGGCCACCTGGAACACCCCAGCGAAATGGTTGGCCTGGCCTGAATCGGTCACATAGATCACCCGCCGGGCGCCATCCCCCCCAGGGGCGGCCCCAAAGCGATAGCGAATCGCCGCCAGATCAGTAGTGGCGTAATTAAAGCCCCCATCGGTTTTCTGCACGATCACCGGCAGGGGATTGCCGTCTTTGCCGCTCACGCCCTCCAGGAACACGCAGCGGGCCCCTTCATCCACCACCAGCAAGCCGGAAGCATCCAGGCCAGTAACGACGGCTTCGAGGTAGGGGTTGTAGAAGGATTCGCCGCGCTCGGTGAGACGAATGTCGAGGCGGTCGTAGATGGTCTGGAATTCGCGGCGCGACTGATCACAGAGCAGTTGCCAGGCCTTGCGGCTGATCGGATCGCCCCCCTGCAACTTCACCACCTCCTCCCGGGAGGTGGTTTGGAAGGCTTCGTCCCCGTCGAAGCGCTGCTTGGCCTGGCGATAGAAGGCGACCAGATCCCCCAGATCCACCGCATCGGCTGTCTCCAGCACCTGGGGAGCCACCTGCTTGAGGTGGGTGATCAGCATCCCGAACTGGGTCCCCCAGTCGCCCACGTGGTTGAGCCGGAGCACCGGGTGGCCGCGGAACTCGAGCACCCGCGCCAGGGAGTCGCCAATGATCGTGGAGCGCAGGTGCCCCACATGCATTTCCTTGGCAATGTTGGGGCTGGAAAAATCAACAATCACCGGCGTCCCAGCACCCCCGTCGTCGTCCCCGTCGCCGGAAACGCTGGCGCCGGGACCACTGACCCTGGGCACCCCCAGCCGGGGATCCCCGAGGCGAGCCTCCACTTCAGCCGCCAGCAGCTCAGGTCGCAGGGTGAGGTTGATGAAGCCAGGTCCGGCGATCTGGGGCGCTTCGCAGAGCTCGGCAAACCCAGGATCAGCCGCCAGCTGCTCCACAATCGCCGCAGCGATCTGGCGCGGGGCCTGGCCTAGGGGCTTGGCCAGGGGCAAGGCCCCATTGGCCTGGAAATCACCAAATTCCGGCTTGCTGGCTGCAGCGAGCTGGGGGTCGAGGGGCTTGCCGGCCGCCTCAGCCTGGGCCGCCGCCTCGGGGAAGGCCCGCTCCATGGCCGCCAACAGCTGGCTGTGCAAGGTTTGGGCGATGCGGAGCATGGGGCCGAAAACCGCAGCGGCGGCAGCAAATCCCTCCGATCATCCCGCGCCGCCCCAAGGGCCTTCGCCCAGGGCAAACTCAAAGGACCGGATCAAAGCGCATGCTCAAATCCAGCCAGGGGCTGCGGGTGATCGGGGCACTGGTGGAAATCAGATCAATACCGGTGGCGGCATAGGCCTTGAGCTGCTCGGGCTGCACCCCAGAAGCCTCCAGCACCACAACCCGGCCAAGCCTGGCTGCCTCGGCCCGCAACTGGGGCACCAGCGCCGCCAATGCCGCCGGTCTGAATTCATCCAGCAGCACGCCATCGGCACCGGCTTCCACCGCCGCCAGCGCCTCGGCAGCGGTTTCGGCCTCCACAATCACCCGCGCCGGCCACGGGGCCTGGAGCCGCACCGCCGCCACCGCCGGGCCCACGCCCCCTGACCAGGCCAGGTGGTTTTCCTTGAGCATGGCCGCGTCGTCGAGGCCCATGCGGTGGTTGCGCCCGCCCCCGCAGCGCCCGGCATATTTCTCCAGCAGCCTCAAACCAGGGGTGGTTTTGCGGGTATCGGCCAGGGCCACCCCCGAGCCCTCCAGCTCAGCCACCAAGAGGGCCGTGGCGGTAGCGATCCCGGACAGCCGCATGGCCAGGTTGAGGGCGGTGCGTTCCCCCGCCACCAAAGCCGCCGCTGGACCGTCGAGCCGCAGGAGCGCTTCGCCCGCCGCCACCGCCTCCCCATCGGCCACCAACAGCTGGACCGTCACGGCCGGATCCAGCAGCTGAAACAGCGGTTCCACCAACACACCCCCGCAGAAAATGCCGGCTTGCTTGGCGATCCACGAACCCCTACCGCGCACCCCAACCAGGGCTGGTGCGGTGAGATCCCCCCGGCCCACATCTTCGCTGAGCCAGGCCCGCAGGGAGGTCTCCAGGGCAGGGTTGGCGATCAGCGCAGCAGCGCAAACGGGTTGCATCAGGGTCGCTGGTGGGCCAGGTAGCCCACGGTGAGATCAGCGGGATCGCTCTGGATGTAGAGGTAGCCGGCCCCCGAAGCGAGCAGCACAACCCGGTAGTTGTAGACGGCCCCCAAGCCATCCACCTCCCGCAGCCGCCCCAGGCAATGGGCCTCCAAGGTCAAGCTGCCGGTGTAGGGAGCCCGCTGGAGTTTGCCGCCATAGCTGGACACGGCCAGGCCGCTCACCTTGCCGCCACGCCAATATTCACGCTGGATCACGGCGTTGGGCTGCCAGCTGCCTGACTGGGATGGGCCGCCCTGCGTAGGGCCTGACTGGGCAGGGGCTGACTTGAAAGTGAAGCCCTGCTGCTGGCTGATCACCAAACCATCCAATTGGCTGACGGTGCAGGGGCGTTCGGGCTGGGGAAGGTATTGGGAGGTGAACACCACCCCGGCGGTGGTGCTGATCCCCACCTTGGGCCGCCCTGCCCCATCGAGGGCAACTTGGGACGGCATCAGCCCGGAGCGATCCGCCCGCTGCACCGCCACCCAACAGCCCGGCATCACGGCATAGCTAGCGAGGTAGCGCTGCTCCGCAAACAACTTCCCCTGGCGGCTAAAGCGCACCCCTTCAATGCGGCCATTGGGCAGCCAACGCTCCTGGCCCAATTCCGCCAAGGGGGTCACGCCCTTGCGCCCCTGGCCCGCCACCACATAGCCACCGAGCTGGGGGGCCGGACAACCCAAGGGGGCTGATGGGGCCGCCTGGGCCCGCGCCGCCGGTATCGCTGCCGCTATCAGTGCCGAAGCCTGCGTGGCCAGGGCCAGGGCCATCAACACGGCAGGCGAACGGTCGACCAGGGCGTGCATGGAGGAGCAAGGCAAAAACCTTTGGGCCTTATAGCCCCGGGGGTCCTATTTGCCGATGCAGAAACGGGAAAACACACGATCGAGCACGGCCTCGCTCACCTCTTCACCAGTGATCTCCCCCAGGCTGTAAACCGCCGAGCGCAGATCAATGGTCCAAAAATCCCAAGGCAGCTGCTGCTCCGCCGCCTCGAGGGAGCGCTCCAGGCTGGTCGCCGCCGCGGCCGCCAGATCGCGCTGACGGGCATTGAGGGCCACCTGGAGCCCTTCCAGGGGGCCCGCTCCACAGCGCTCCAGCAGCAGGGCCACCAGGGCATCGCGGCCCGCGCCGGTGAGGGCGCTAAATCGGCCATCGGCCGGGTCGTTGGCTGGGTCGGTTGGCTTCGGTCCCACCCATTGGTCGAGCTTGTTGCCCGCCACCACCAGGGCCGCCCCCTCGGGCACCAGGTCGCGCAGGGCCTGGTCGGCAGCGGTCCAACCGGCGGTGAGATCAAACAGCAGCAGCACCAGATCGGCACTGACGAGGGCCTCCAGGCTGCGATCAATGCCCAGCTGCTCCACCCGGTCGTCGGTGGGGCGGATGCCGGCGGTATCGAGCAGGGTGAGGGGTACGCCTTCCAGCACCAACTGGCTCTCGAGCAGATCGCGGGTGGTGCCAGGGAGGTCGGTCACGATGGCCCGCTGCCTCTGGCTGAGCAGGTTGAGCAGGCTGGATTTGCCCACATTGGGCCGGCCCACGATCGCCACCCGCAGGCCTTCGCGCAGCAGCTCGCCCTGACGGGCCTGCACCACCAGGTGCTCCAAGGCAGCCATCACGGCCGTGAGTTCCGCCACCACGGCCTGGCCATCGAGGGGCGGCAGATCCTCCTCGAAATCAACCCGCGCCTCCAGTTCGGCCAACTGATCCAGCAAGCGCTCCCGCAGGGCGCTGATTTGCTGCTGCAACCCGCCATCCATGCCCGCCATGGCCAGCTGGGCAGCCCGGCGGCTGCGGGAACACACCATCTCACTAATGGCTTCTGCCCGGGTGAGATCCAGGCGCCCGTTCAGGAAAGCCCGCTGGGTGAATTCCCCTGGCAGGGCTCGCCTCGCCCCCGCCGCAAGCACCAGCTCCAGCACCCCCTGCACCGCCACGAGGCCGCCATGGCAATGGAGCTCCACCACGGTTTCCCGGGTGAAGCTGCGGGGGGCCCGCATCAACAACAGCAAGGCTTCATCCACCCGCTGCTGGCTGGCGGGATCCACCACGTGGCCGTAGAGCACCCGATGGCTCTCCCAGCTTTGGCGGCCTGGGGCCACAAACAACTGCTGCCCGATAGCTTCCGCCCCTGGCCCGGAGATCCGCACGATGGCCACGCTGCCCTCCCCCGGAGCCACCGCCGTGGCAATGGCCGCGATGGTGTCAAAGCCGTGGTCGTGGGGAAGGTCGGAGCCGATGGAGGAAACCATCACCCCATTTCAGCGGTTAGCTGGCCAGGCCGGGGAACACCATCAGATCGATATGGCCCCCACTGGGATGGCGCCATTCGCGAAATTCCGCCGCCAGGGCCCGCTGCTCGGCAGCCAGGGATTGGGCCTGCAGGTCTTGGAGGCGCTGGTGCACCAGGTCGAGGGTGCTGTCAATCAGTTGGGCCGCTTGCTCGGCGGTCATGGCTGGGCTCGCGAAGGCTGGAGCCGTTGTAATCACACAACCCGGACCCATCTGTAGCGAAGGCCACTGGGCTGCCAACCAATCAAGCAAGGGGGGTTCAACCAATCCCCATCCGGCAGATGTCGAGCACATCGGCCATCGAACCGATTTGGTTCATGGTGTTGGTGAGCTGGGTGGCGCTGTCCAGTTCCACGCGCAAATCAATCCGGGCAGGCTTGCCTGCGGCGGTGCGCACCCGGGCATCACTGACGTTGATGCGGTGGTCGGAGAGGCGCATCAGGATGTCTTTGAGAACGCCGACGCGGTCCAGCACCTCGATCCTCAGCTGTACGGGGTAGCGGCGGTTTTGGGCCGTTGAAGCCGGATTCCAATCCACCAGCAACCGCCGCTCCGCAGGCACTTGGGCCACGTTGGCGCAATCTTGACGGTGGATGGTGATGCCGTGGTTGCCCAGGGCCACCGCCCCCACGATCCCCTCGCCCGGCAAGGGGCTACAGCAGCCGCCGAGGCGGTAATCCAAACCCTCCAAACCCTGGATCGGACTCGCGCCGCCGGGGGCCAGGGGGGCTGGATGGCCGGCATGGGCCGTACCCACCCCCGCTGCCACCTGCTCATTGCTAAGCACCGGGGCAGCCGCTGCGGAGGCCAGGCGGATTTCTTCGCGCAGGCGGTTGATCACCTGCTGCAGGGTGACCCCACCAAAGCCGAGGGACGCCAACAGATCTTCCGTGCCGACCAGGTTGCAGCGCTTGGCCACCTTGGCCATCGCCTCCCCGTGGAGCAGGGCATCAAAGCCATCCCGGCCCAACTCGCGCTCGAGCATCTCGGTGCCGCGGCTGATGTTCTCGTCGCGGTGGCTGCGCTTATACCACTGGCGGACGCGATTGCGGGCCGTGGGGGTGGCCACGAAGTTCAACCAATCGAGGCTGGGATGGGCCGCCTTGGCGGTGATCACCTGCACGAAATCGCCGTTCTGGAGGGGCGTTGCCAGGGGGCACAGCCGATCGTTGATCCGCACCCCCTGGCAATGGTTGCCGATCTCGGAGTGGATCCGATAGGCAAAATCCACGGCTGTGGAGCCCTTACGCAGGCCCACCACATCGCCATTGGGGGTGAACACAAACACCTCCTCATCGAAGAGGTCTTCCTTGATCGAGGCGAGGTAGTCGCTGCTGTCCTGGCCCCCGTCATCTTTCTGCCAATCCACCAGCTGGCGCAGCCAGTTGAAGCGCTCGGTATCGCCCGCACTGGCGGGGGAGCCCCCTTCCTTGTATTTCCAGTGGGCGGCAATGCCGTACTCCGCCATCTGGTGCATGTCGGCGGTGCGGATCTGCACCTCAATGGGCCGGTGGCGGCCGATCACCGCCGTGTGCAGCGACTGGTAACCATTGGGCTTGGGCAGGCCGATGTAGTCCTTAAAGCGGCCAGGGATGGGACGGAAGGTGTCGTGCACCACCGCCAGGGCCCGATAACAACTCTCCAGATTCGGGCAAAGGATCCGCAGGGCCGCCACATCGAAGATCTCGTGGAAGGCCTTCTGCTGGCGTTGCATCTTGCTCCAGATGCCATAGAGGTGCTTCGGCCGGCCACTCACCTCCACCCCATCCAGGCCCACGGCGGCGAGGCGATCGCGCAGCAGCTGCACCGTGACCCCCAAGCGCTCCTCGCGCTCACTGCGCTTGGTGGCCACCTGCTGCTGCACATCCCGAAAGGCCTCGGGCTCGAGGATCTTGAAGGCCAGATCCTCGAGTTCCCACTTCAGCCGACCAATGCCAAGGCGATTGGCCAACGGGGCGTAGATCTCCCGGGTTTCGCGGGCAATGCGCTGCTGCTTCTCGGGCTTGAGGGCACCCAGGGTGCGCATGTTGTGGAGCCGGTCGGCCAGCTTGACCAGCACCACCCGGATGTCACTGGCCATCGCCAGGAACATGCGGCGCAGGTTTTCCGCCTGGGCTTCGGTGTGGTTCGTGAAATGGATGCCGCCCAGCTTGGTGACACCCTCCACCAGGGCCCGCACCTCCGCCCCAAAATGCTGCTCGATTTCCTCGGGGATGACGTCGGTGTCCTCGACAACGTCGTGGAGGAAGCCCGCCGCAATCACCCCCGGACTCGCGCCGATATCCCGGAGCAGATCCGCCACCGCGATCGGATGAATGATGTAGGGCTCCCCGGTGGCCCGAAACTGGCCCTCGTGGAGTTGGTAGGCAAAGTCGAAAGCCGCGGCCAGCAGAGCTTCCCCATCGGTGGGGCAGCTGTCCCCGGAACCTGGGGGAGCATGCTCAATACAGCGCTGCAGCCACTCGGGCAAGGGCACCCCATAATCAGCGGGCACCTGAATCGGGCGCCTGAGCTGGGCAGCTGGATCCAGCTGCTGATCCAGCTGTGGGAGCTCCAGATCGTGGATGGCCCTGAGCATCCCAGCCTGCGGACTTTTTCCATCGTATGCAGCCGCCGACACAAATCCCCGGATGTGCTGGTCTGCGGATCCAAGCTGGGGCGATGACCAGGCCCGTCCTCACGATCAACAACCTGGTGGTGCACTACCCCGGGGCTGCGCTTCCCACCTTGGACGGCCTGGATCTGAGCCTCAAGGCCGGCGAGCGGCTGGCCTTGGTGGGCCCTTCCGGTTGTGGCAAGAGCACCGTGGCCCGCGCCGTGCTGCAGCTTTTGCCGGAGGGCAGCCGCTGCACCGGGCAGCTGGAACTGGCCGGCCAAGACCCGAGGCAACTGAAACGCCCCGCCCTAAGGCGCCTGCGGGGGGAAGCGGTGGGCCTGGTATTCCAGGACCCCATGACCCGGCTCAACCCCCTGCTCACCATTGGTGACCACCTGGCCGACACCCTCGAGGCCCACCGCTCCAGCTGGCGCCACAAGCGCATTCAAAGCCGGGCCACCGAGCTCCTGGAGCGGGTGGGGATCAGCCCAACGCGCTACGGCAGCTATCCCCATGAATTCAGCGGCGGCATGCGTCAACGGCTGGCCATTGCCCTGGCCATGGCCCTCGAGCCCGATCTGGTGATCGCCGACGAACCCACCACCAGCCTGGATGTGGCCGTGGCCGGCCAGGTGATGGCCGAACTTCGGGAGCTCTGCGCCGAAGCCGGCAGCGCCCTGCTGTTGATTAGCCACGACCTGGCCATGGCGGGCCGCTGGTGCGATCAAATCGCCGTGCTCGACCAGGGGAAACGGGTCGAGCAGGCGAGCGCCCACCAGCTCCTCACCGCCCCCCAATCCGGCCTAGCCCAACGGTTGGTCGCCAAGGCGAGGGAGCGGGAAGGCGCCCAGGGCCAGGCCCCGGCCGCCGCTCCTTTGCTCCTGGAGATTGAAGCGTTGCGCTGCTGGCATCCCCTGCCCTCCCTGCCCTGGCAGCGGCGCTGGCTGCCGGCGGTGGATGGGGTGAGTTTGCGGTTGCAGCGGGGCGAAACCATCGGCCTGGTGGGGGCTTCGGGCTGCGGCAAAAGCACCCTGTGCCGCGCCCTGATGGGCCTCACGCCAGTGCGGGGCGGCAGCGTGCGGCTCGAAGGCCAGGATTTACGCCGCCTCAAAGGATCCGCCCTCCGCCAGGAACGCCGGCGCATCCAGATGGTGTTTCAAGACCCCCTGGCCTGCCTCAACCCCCAAATGACCGTGGGCGATGCCATCGCCGACCCCCTGCTCATCCATGGCCTGGCGAGCCGCAGCCAGGCCCGTGAACGGGCCCGCCACTGGTTGGGTGCCGTGGGCCTGGAGCCGCCGGAAGCCTTTGAACAGCGCCTACCCCGCCAGCTCTCGGGCGGCCAACAGCAACGGGTGGCCATCGCCCGGGCCCTCATCCTTGAGCCCCAGGTGCTGCTCTGCGATGAAAGCGTGAGCATGCTCGATGCCGAAGTGCAGGCTGATGTCTTGGCGCTGTTGCGACAGCTGCAACACCAACTCGGCCTGGGGATGCTGTTTGTAACCCACGACCTCTCGGTGGCCAGTGGGTTTTGCCACCGGGTGATCGTGCTGGAGGGCGGCAAAATTGTGGAGGAGGGCCCCGGCTCCGAACTGCTGAGCCACCCGCAGGCCGCCATCACCAAAACCTTGGTGGAAGCCTGCCCGAGATTGCCAGCCCTGAACTAGCCCTACCAGATCTGGCCTGGCTCAGCCGGCCAGTTCCCACCAGCGGGGCTTCATGAAGTAATCCTCGTCTTGGTATTCCACCAGGGCCCCGTCAGCGTGGCTCACCAGGTCTTTCGGGCCCAGCTCAAAGCCAGAGGCCCGGGCGATCGCCGCCACCTCATCGGCATCAGCGGCGGCCGTGGTGGAGAGCTGCTCCTGCAGGGCCGGATCCTTGAGCACCGCGGCAATGAAGGCGTGCAGATTTTGCTCTGCCATGGCAAGGGGCCCTGAGGAAATGACTGCTCCAGTTTGCAGGCGGCGCCGAAGCACAGCCAGCAAGCGCTCAAACGTCTCCGGCAAGGGAGCCTCAAACACCAGGCGCTCGCCACTGATTGGATGGTTGAGCCCCAAGTGCACGGCATGGAGGGCCTGGCCAGGAAGATCCAGCGGCAATTTGCGGCAGCGGCTGTAGGTGACATCCCCCACGATCGGGTGACCCAGGTGGGCGCAGTGCACCCGGATCTGGTGGGTGCGACCCGTGTCGAGCTTGAAGCGCAGCAGGGAGTAATCCCCCAGCCGCTCCACCAACTTCCAGTGGGTGCAGGCATGGCGGCCGCCCTCACTCACCACCGCGTATTTCTTGCGATCGATGGGGTGGCGGCCAATGGCGCCAATCACCGTGCCCTCGTCGGCCTTGGGCACCCCATGGATCACCGCCAGGTACTGGCGGGACGCGATGCGCTTTTGGATTTGCACCTGCAGCTTCACCAGGGCTTCCTGGCTTTTGGCCACCACGATGCAGCCGGTGGTGTCCTTATCCAGGCGGTGGACGATGCCGGGGCGCATCTCCCCTCCGATGCCGGGCAAATCGGGGCAGTGGTGCAGCAACGCATTCACCAAGGTGCCGTCCTTGTTGCCGGGGGCCGGGTGCACCGTGAGGCCGGCGGGCTTGTTGAGCACGATCAGATGCCCATCTTCAAACAGCACATCCAGGGGGATGTCTTCGGCGAGCAGATAGGGAAGGGGCTCGGGGGGGGGCATCCAAAGCTCCACCTCATCACCAGGGCGCAGGGGGGTCTTGGCGCGGCCCAACACTCCATTCACTCGCACATAGCCGGCATCGATGAACTTCTGAATGCGGGCCCGGCTCTGCTCAGGCCGCTGGGCCACCAGCCAGCGATCGAGCCGCATCGGCAAGGGCTTGGGGTAGTGGAGGGTCAGCAGCTCCCCCTCGCCTTCACCAAACGCCGTCATGGCGCTCCAACAGGGGAGGTGGGGAATTCCAGGGCAATGGCCCCCAGCGCCGAGCGTCGGTAGTCGTCGAGGAGCTTGGTGGCCATGCGCAGGGTGTCGCCGCTGGTATGGCGCTCAGCTGCGGCCACCAGCCAGCTCTCCCGGTCGGGGCCACCGCCGGGCAGGCAGCCCATAGCCACGCCGTAGCGCGTCTCCAACAGGCCCACCGGAACCCCCGATTGGGGCACCCCTTCCAGCAACACCAACAGCTGCACAAAGGCCAGGGCTGCCGCTTCGGTGTCATAGGCCGCCTGGCCGATGTCATCGTAGAGGGCCAGGCGCAGGGCCGCCTGCTGGTCGTCCAGCCGGGGCGGCAGCACCCCAGGGGCATCGAGCAGGTCCAGGTCCTGGCCGAGGCGCACCCAGCGCAAGGTGCGGGTGACCCCCGCCCGGCGGGCGCTGTCCACCACCTTCTGGCGCACCAGCCGGTTGATCAGGGCCGACTTGCCCACATTGGGGAAACCCAGCATCAAGGCCCGCACCGGCCGGGGCTTCATCCCCCGCCCCCGGCGCCGTTCATTGAGGGCACTCCCGGCCCGAATGGCAGCCTGCTGGAGTTGCTTCACCCCCGTGCCTGTCTTGGCATCGCACCACCAGGGGGTCTGGCCCTGGGCGCGGAACCAGGCGTCCCAGGCGGCGCGCACAGGGACCGGGACCATGTCGAGGCGGTTGATCACCAGCAGGTGCTGCTTGCCCTGGATCCAGCGCTGCAAGCGGGGATGGCCCGTGGCCAAAGGGATGCGGGCATCGCGCACCTCAATCACCAAGTCCACCTTGGCGAGATTGCTATTGAGGGATCGCTCAGCCTTGGCAATGTGGCCTGGATACCACTGAATAGCCGGGGCATTGACGCGGAGCTGGAGCGGCAGCGCAGGGAGATCCATTAAGGCACCACCAACACCGGGCAGGGCGCTAATTGGATCACCCTGGCCGCCGTGCTCTCGTGGTCGTTCTCCAGGGTGATGCCGCGCGTTCCCATCACGATGACATCCGCATTGATTTCATCCGCCACATCACCGATCACGAAGGCGGGCTTGCCCTCCCTCTCGATCACCTGACAGGCGACGCCGGCCTGCTCAAAACTGGCCTTGGCCTCCTGCAACAGGCGGGCCACCTCGCCTGGGTCGTCCTGATCGGGCTCCACCACCGACAGCAGCACCAATTGACTGTTGTGCTGCTGCACCAGCTGCAAGGCCACTGCTGCCGTTTCCCGCGCCTGGCGGCTGCGATCGATGGGGAAAAGAACGCTGGCAAACATGGCAAGCAACCGGGGGTAGAACTGCCCCTCACTGGGCAACGATTCCAGTTTGGGCAGGGCTTGGGAATCCGGCCACTCGCCAAACCTGGGGGGTATCCGCAGCCGGGGGGTTATCCTCGCCGCTCCTTTAGCTCGAGCGAAGCCCCATGGCGAAGCGTTCCCTGGCCAGCCTTTCGGCTGATGAACTCCGCGGCAAGCGGGTGCTGGTGCGGGTCGACTTCAACGTACCGCTCGACGACACCGGTGCCATCACCGATGACACCCGGATCCGGGCCGCCCTGCCCACCATCAACCACCTCACCGGCCATGGCGCCAAGGTGATCCTGGCGGCCCACTTCGGCCGGCCCAAGGGCCAAGTCAACGAATCCATGCGCCTCACCCCCGTGGCAGCCCGCCTGGGTGAGCTGCTGGGCAAACCGGTGGTGAAGACCGACAGCTGCATCGGCCCCGATGCCGAAGCCAAGGTGGCCGCCCTGGCCGAAGGCGCTGTGGTGCTGCTCGAGAACGTGCGCTTCTTCGCCGAAGAAGAAGCCAACGACGAAGGCTTCGCCAAACAACTCGCCGCCCTGGCGGACGTCTATGTGAACGACGCCTTTGGCGCCGCCCACCGGGCCCATGCCTCCACCGAAGGCGTAACCAAGCACCTGAGCCCCAGCGTGGCCGGCCTCCTGATGGAGAAGGAACTGCAGTATCTGCAGGGCGCCATCGATGAGCCCAAGCGCCCCCTAGCCGCCATCGTGGGCGGCTCCAAGGTGAGCTCCAAGATCGGCGTGCTCGAAGCCCTGATCGACAAGTGCGACAAGGTGCTGATCGGCGGCGGCATGATCTTCACCTTCTACAAAGCCCGGGGTCTGGCCGTGGGCAAGAGCCTGGTGGAAGAAGACAAGCTGGAGCTCGCCAAGGAACTCGAAGCCAAAGCCGCCGCCAAGGGCGTGCAGCTGCTTCTGCCCACCGACGTGGTGCTGGCCGACAACTTCGCCCCTGACGCCAACAGTCAGACCGTGGCCATCGACGCCATCCCCGATGGCTGGATGGGCCTGGATATCGGCCCCGATTCGATCAAGGCTTTCCAGGACGCCCTGGCCGACTGCAAGACCGTGATCTGGAACGGCCCCATGGGCGTGTTCGAGTTCGACGCCTTCGCCGCCGGCACCAACGGCATTGCCCACACCCTCGCCGACCTCAGCGCCAAGGGCTGCTGCACGATCATTGGTGGTGGTGACTCCGTGGCTGCCGTGGAGAAGGTGGGCGTGGCCGACAAGATGAGCCACATCTCCACCGGCGGCGGCGCCAGCCTGGAGCTGCTCGAAGGCAAGGTGCTGCCCGGCGTGGCGGCCCTCGATGAGGCCTGATCTCGAGAAAGCTTGAGAGGCGCCCAAGGCCCCTACCGGGGCCTTTTTTATTGGAACCACCCTGATATCCCCTGCGCCATGTCGGCATCCAACTTGCCCGCCGTG
>CANHGA010000034.1 GCA_947460085.1 Synechococcaceae cyanobacterium | reverse complement strand
TGGTTGTATTTCGCCACCCGATCGGAGCGGCTCAACGAGCCGGTCTTGATTTGGCCAGCCCTGGTCGCCACGGCCAGATCGGCAATGGTGGTGTCTTCGGTTTCGCCGGAGCGGTGGCTGATCACGCTGGTGTAGCCGGCGCGGCCTGCCAGGTCGATTGCCTGGAGGGTTTCGGTGAGCGATCCGATCTGGTTCACCTTGATCAGGATCGAGTTGGCCACGCCCAGGTCAATGCCCCGTTGCAGCCGGGCCGTGTTGGTCACGAACAGGTCGTCGCCCACCAGCTGCACGGTGGCGCCCAGTTTTTGGGTGAGCAGGGCCCAGCCATCCCAGTCGTCTTCGGCGACGCCGTCCTCGATCGACACGATCGGGAAACGGCTCACCAGTTGGGCGAGTTGGTCCACCATCTCGGCGCTGGTGTAGCTGCCTCCACCAAAGTTGTAGCGGCCGTCTTTGAAGAACTCGGTGCTGGCCACATCGAGGGCCAGGGAGATCTGGTCGCCCGCCCGGTAGCCCGCTTTCTCGATCGCTTGGATCAGCAGTTCACCGGCGGCGTCATTGCTGGCCAGGTTGGGGGCAAAGCCGCCTTCGTCGCCCACCGAGGTGGACAGGCCCTGGTCGTGCAGTAGGCCCTTGAGGGTGTGGAACACCTCGGCTCCCATCCGCAGGGCTTCCCGGAAACTGTTGGCCCCATGGGGCACCAGCATGAATTCCTGGAAATCCATGTTGTTGGAGGCGTGGGCGCCGCCATTGATGACGTTCATCAAGGGCACCGGCAGCAGGTTGGCCATGGGCCCACCCAGGTAGCGGTAGAGGGGCAAGCCCACGCCATTGGCGGCTGCCCGAGCGGTGGCCAGGCTCACGGCGAGCACCGCATTGGCCCCCAGGCTCGACTTGTTATCACTGCCATCCAGCTCCGCCATGGCGCCATCCACGGCTCCCTGGTCGAGGGCGCTCAGGCCGCAAAGGGCTGGGGCGATGCGCTCTTCGATGTTGTTAACCGCCTGGGTGACGCCCTTGCCGAAGTAGCGGCTTCCGCCATCGCGCAGTTCGTGGGCCTCGTGGGCGCCGGTGCTAGCGCCGCTGGGAACGATCGCCCGTCCGCTGGCCCCACCTTCGAGCAACACTTCGGCTTCAACGGTGGGGGTCCCGCGGGAATCGAGGACCTCCCTGGCCACAACGGTGTCAATTACAAGGTCGAGGGAGTCGAACACGAAGGTGCGCCATCTAGTTGTCCTGCGGGGGATCCTATGGGGCACCCCCGCCCTCCCCGTTGTGCCAACGGGCACCGCTAGCGCCCTAGCCGATCAGAATGGGGTAACGATCTTGTTCGGCTCCACCGCCCATGCGACTGCTGCACACCATGCTCCGGGTGGGCGATCTGGAGCGCTCCCTCACCTTTTATACGGAGGTGTTGGGGATGCGCTTGTTGCGCCGCAAGGACTATCCCGACGGCCGGTTCACCTTGGCCTTTGTGGGCTATGGCGACGAGAGCGACACCGCCGTGCTGGAGCTCACCCACAACTGGGACACCAGTAGCTATGAGATCGGCACGGGCTACGGCCACATTGCCCTGGGCGTTGAGGACATCCAGGCCACCTGTGAGGCCATGGCGGCCAAGGGTGGTCGGGTGGTGCGTCCCCCTGGGGCGATGAAGCACGGAACCACGGTGATTGCCTTTGTGGAGGATCCCGATGGCTACAAAGTGGAATTGATTCAACGGGCTTCCCGCGCTTGAGGTTGGACAGCGATGGTTTTTGAGCAAGCAGCCCGGGGGACCCCCTCAGCCAGCCTCACCAGCAACCCAGAGCACTTCAGCGAGGACGCCTGGGAGCTCCTGTTGGCCTCCCAGGACACCGCCCGCCGCTGGCGGCATGGGTCCATGGATGTGGAGCACCTGTTGCAAACGTTCCTGGGGGATCGTCGCTTTGGCCCCTGGGTTCAGTCCTTGCCCATGGATACCGATCGCCTCCTGGATCGGTTGGAGGCCTTCTGTAGCGACCAGCCTCCCAGCACCAGTCGCGATCTCTATATCGGTGATGCCCTGGAGGATTTGCTGGAAGATGCGGATCGCCGCCGGGCAGCCTGGGGATCCCGGTTGCTGGATATTCCCCACCTGCTGGTGGCGTTGCTCGATGAACCCAGGATTGGGTCAGCCGTGTTGCAAGGCGAGGGGTTGACCGAGGCGGCGTTGCTCCAAGCCGTGCGCCGCCCTGCCCAACCTCTATCCCAATCCCAGCCCCAACCCAAGGCCCCTGCCAGCGAGGCGGTGCCCAGTTCAACCCCCAGCCCAGGGGCTGTCAGGGGGCCATCGGTAGGACCCTCTCGGGCGCCATCCAGGGAGCCGGAGGCGGAAGCGTTCTGTTTGGAACCCGAGCCCGAGCAAGAGGGCGCGTTGAGCACCTACGGCCGCGATCTCACTGCCGCAGCCAGGGCCGGGGAGCTCGATCCCGTGGTGGGTCGTGACCAAGAGATTCGCCTGCTGATTCAGGTGCTCTCGCGCCGCAGCAAAAACAATCCGGTGCTGATCGGTGAGCCTGGCGTGGGCAAAACGGCCGTGGCCGAGTTGTTGGCCCAGCGCATGGTGGCCGGCGAAGTGCCCGATTCCCTCAAGGGTTTGCGGCTGGTGGCCCTGGATCTGGGCGCCCTGGTGGCAGGCGCCAAGTTTCGCGGCCAATTCGAGGAGCGCCTGCGGGGGGTGCTGCAGGAGGTGCGGGAGGCCGAGACCGGTGTGGTGCTGTTTATCGATGAACTCCACACCGTGGTCAACAGCGAGCGTTCCGGAGCTGATGCCAGCAGCGTGCTCAAGCCGGCCCTGGCCCGGGGCGATCTGCGCTGCATTGGGGCCACCACCCCTGAGGATTACCGCCGCACGGTGGAAAAGGATCCGGCCCTGGAGCGCCGCTTCCAGCAGGTGCTAATCAAGGAGCCGGGCCCCGACACCAGTGTCGAAATCCTGAGGGGCCTCAAGGAGCGCTACGAGTTGCACCACGGCGTGGCCATTACGGATCAAGCCCTGGTGGCGGCCGCTCGCCTGGCGGATCGCTACATCACCGACCGCTGTCTGCCCGATTCCGCCATTGATCTGGTGGACCAGGCCGCGGCGAATCTGCGCATGGAGGCCACCTCCAAGCCCCAGCGGATTGAAACGGCAGAAGCCGATCTGCGCCGGGTGGAATTGGCGCTGCTATCGGCGGAGGCGGCCCCTGAACCCGAACGGGTGCAACTCCAGGAGCAACGCCGTCAGGCCACTGACGCCTTGCACCAGTTGCAGGTCCGCTGGCAGGTGGAGCGGGACCGCTTGGCTGAGTTGCGCAGTTTGCTGCAACAGGACGAAGACCTGCGCCATGCCATCGCGGAGGCTGAGCGGGAGGGGGATTTGGAGCAGGCGGCCCAACTCCAATACAACCAATTGCATGGCCTGCAGGAGCGGCGCGACGCCCTGGAGGCGGAGCTGCGCGCTGATGACCAAAGCCGGGAATCCCTGTTGCGGGAGCAGGTGGAAGCTGGCGACATCGCCGATGTGGTGGCTCGCTGGACGGGCATTCCCGTGCAGCGGCTGTTGGCGGGTGAGCGGCAAAAGCTGCTGGAGCTCGAAGCCCGGCTCGCTCAGCGGGTGATTGGCCAGCCGGAGGCGGTGGCTGCCGTGGCGGCTGCGATTCGGCGGGCCCGGGCGGGGATGCAGTCGCCGCGCCGGCCCGTGGGGTCCTTCCTGTTTTTGGGTCCTACGGGAGTCGGTAAAACCGAGTTAGCGAAGGCCTTGGCGGGCTCCCTGTTTGATGAGGAAGACGCCCTGGTGCGTCTCGATATGAGCGAATACATGGAGCGCAATGCCGTGGCTCGCTTGGTGGGGGCCCCTCCCGGCTATGTGGGCTACGAGGAGGGCGGCCAGCTCACCGAGGCGGTGCGGCGCCGGCCCTATGCCGTGGTGCTGCTCGATGAGGTGGAGAAGGCCCACCCCGAGGTGTTCAACCTGCTGCTGCAGGTGCTCGATGACGGCCGACTCACCGATTCCCAGGGCCGCACGGTGGACTTCCGCCACACCGTGGTGATCATGACCAGCAACCTGGCCAGCCGCGCCATCCTCGACAAGGCGCGGGCCGCCCACGGGGCGCCGGATGGGGCTTCTGGCACGGAAGATTCAGCCCCAGATTCAGCCCCAGATTCAGCCCCAGTTGATGCCAACAAGGCCTTGGATCAGGCCTTGGATCAGGCCTTGGATCAGGCCTTGGATCAGGCGATCGACCGGGCCCTGGCCTCCCACTTCAGGCCCGAATTCCTCAACCGCATCGATGAGGTGATTCGCTTCCGGCCCCTGGAGCTTGCGGATCTCCAGCGGATTGTGCGCCTGCAATTGGCCGAGCTGGGTGGGCTTTTGGCCGAGCAACACCTGGTGCTTGAGGTGGATGAGGCGGTGGTGCAGGCCCTGGTGGAACAGGGGTACGAGCCGGAATACGGGGCCCGGCCCCTGCGCCGGGTGGTGCGCCGTCAAATTGAGAATCCCCTGGCCACCGAACTCCTGGCCGAGCACTTCAGTGGCGCCAAGGGCGTGCGGGTTGAGCTGGCCGAGCCGCTCCGCTTTGTTCCCGTTCCCTGAGCGGGTAACGACGTCCGGTAGGGTGTTCGTTTGCAGGTGCGCGGACGCCCCCGTGCGCGAGCGCTAGTGGACACCGATCTCCCTTCCGGAGGCCCATCCGACGGGTCCCCATCCGACGAGCCAGCTCCCCAATCCCAGGCCCAGCTTGGCTTTGCGGCCGCCACGCTGGCGGAATTACGCAAAGTGGTTTGGCCCAGCCGCCAACAACTCTTCAGTGAGTCGGTGGCTGTGATCCTGATGGTGAGCCTCTCGGCTGCGGCCATTGCCGCCGTTGATCGTTTCTACCGCTGGGGCGCCTCCCAGGTGTTCCGCTGAGTCTTTCCTTTCTGTGAGCCCCGTGTCCGAGACCCCAACCGACCTATCCCTGGACTCTGCGGAAGTGCTGGATCTAGCCGCCGCCGATGGAGATTTCCCTTTGGCGGATGGGGATGCCCCCTTGGCCGATCCGGTTGCTGCCGCAGCCGAAGCAGGGGAGAAGCGCCAGGTGGCCCGCTGGTATGCCGTTCAGGTGGCGTCCAGCTGTGAGAAGAAGGTGAAGGCCACCTTGGAGCAGCGGGCCGTGACCCTGGGTGTGGACAGCAAGATTTTGGACATCGAGATCCCCCAGACCCCTGGGGTGAAACTCAAAAAAGACGGCTCCCGCCAATCCACCGAAGAGAAGGTCTTCCCCGGCTACGTGCTGGTGCGGATGGTCCTCGACGAGGACACGATGATGGCGGTGCGCAGCACCCCCAACGTCATCAACTTTGTGGGCGCGGAGGAGCGTCGGGCCACGGCCAAGGCCCGCGGCCACATCAAGCCCCGCCCCCTGAGCCGCCAGGAAGTGGACCGCATCTTTAAGCGGGCCGCCGAGAAGAAGGCCGTCGTGAAGGTCGACCTGGGCGAAGGTGACCAGATCATGGTGACCGCTGGACCCTTCAAGGATTTCCAGGGCGAAGTGATCGAAGTGTCCGGCGAGCGCAACAAGCTCAAAGCCTTGCTTTCAATCTTTGGCCGGGAAACCCCGGTCGAATTGGAGTTTTCCCAGATCAGCAAACAGAGCTAGGCCCTGGCCTTGCCCAGCGGCCGTCTCCCTGCGGAGGGCGGCCGTTTCTCGAACGTTCCTTCCCCAAGGCACGATCCGCAGTCCCGCCCAGTAGCCCGAGACGATGGCCAAGAAAGTCGTTGCTGTTATCAAGCTGGCCCTTAATGCCGGCAAAGCCAACCCCGCACCTCCCGTGGGCCCTGCCCTCGGTCAGCACGGGGTCAACATCATGGCGTTCTGCAAGGAGTACAACGCTCGGACGCAGGACAAGGCTGGCTATGTGATCCCGGTAGAGATTTCGGTCTTTGAAGACCGCAGCTTTACCTTCATCACCAAAACCCCTCCCGCTTCCGTGCTGATTTCCAAAGCAGCCGGTATCGAGAAGGGTGCCGCCACCTCCTCCAAGGGATCCGTTGGCGCCATCAGCCGCGCCCAGCTCGAGGAGATCGCCAAGACCAAGCTGCCCGATCTCAACTGCTCAAGCATTGATTCGGCCATGCGCATCATCGAAGGCACCGCCCGCAACATGGGCGTCGCCGTTAACGATTGAGTCCATTTCCTGTCCACCCCGCCGGGGGAGATCACAGCGGCCCTGAACCGGCCCTTCCCTGATCGCTCGCACCCCATTCCTAACCATGCCAAAAATTTCCAAGCGTTTTTCTGCCCTGGTCAACAAGGTCGAAGACCGCGTCTACGCCCCTACCGAGGCCATCGAGTTGGTCAAGGCCAACGCCAACGCCAAGTTCGATGAAACGATCGAGGCCCACGTGCGTCTCGGCATTGATCCGAAGTACACCGACCAGCAACTGCGCACGACCGTGGCCCTTCCCCACGGCACAGGCCAGGCGATCCGCATCGCGGTGATTGCCCGCGGTGAAGCCGTTGCCGCCGCCAAGGCGGCCGGTGCCGACCTCGCCGGTGACGACGACCTGGTGGATCAGATCGCCAAGGGCGAGATGGAATTCGATCTCCTGATCGCCACCCCCGACATGATGCCCAAGGTGGCCAAGTTGGGCCGTGTGCTCGGTCCCCGCGGTTTGATGCCTAACCCCAAGGCGGGCACCGTGACCACCGACTTGGCTGGGGCCATCAACGAATTCAAGGCAGGCAAACTTGAATTCCGGGCCGATCGCACCGGCATCGTCCACGTGCGGTTCGGTAAAGCCAGCTTCGATGAAGCCAAGCTGCTGGACAACCTCAAGGCCCTGCAGGAAACCATCGACCGCAACAAGCCCAGTGGTGCCAAGGGGCGTTACTGGAGGAGCCTGTATGTGACCTCCACCATGGGTCCTTCTGTTCAGGTTGATTTCTCTGCCCTGCAAGACCTCAAACAGGACGCCTGATCCAGGTTCGTTACACCACGGTTTCCCGCCGTGGTGTAACTTGATTAGCTGGCTAACGCCAGAAGGGCACGCGCCCAACCCAAGACAGCAGGTTGTCTCGGTGATCCGGTTTCCGGAACACCGTGTTCATAAGTCCTGCCGAGGTCCACGCGACAGGTTTTAGCTCCCTCGGACTTCCCTAACGGATGGCCGATCGGGTGCGGAGCATGCAGCGGCCTCGAAGCACGGTCGAAGCCAGTCCCCCTGGACTGTCCCAAAGACCGGGTTTGTTGGGGCCGCGTTCCCGGCTTGTTCCCCCGATCCGTTCCAAACCTATGGGCCGCACGCTGGAGAACAAGCAACAGATCGTCGAAGAGCTCAAAGGGCTTCTCGGCGAGGCCGAAATGGCACTGGTTCTTGATTTCAAGGGCCTTTCCATCAAGGAAATGACTGATCTGCGGACCCGTCTGCAGGCCAGCAACGGTGTGTGCAAGGTGACCAAAAACACCTTGATGCGCCGTGCCATTGATGGCAACAGTGCCTGGTCGAATCTCGATTCCCTGCTCACCGGTACCAACGCCTTCGTCCTTGTTAAGGGCGATGTCGGTGGTGCGGTGAAAGCCGTGCAGTCCTTCCAGAAGGACACGAAGAAATCGGAAGTCAAGGGTGGTCTTTTCGAAGGCCAACTCCTGTCCCAATCCGAGATCAAGGCCATCGGGGATCTGCCCTCCAAGGAGGTGCTCATGGCGCAGATCGCAGGTGCGATCAACGCCGTGGCTACCAAGCTGGCCGTGGGCATCAACGAGGTTCCGTCCGGTCTTGCCCGGGCTCTCAAGCAGCACGCCGAAGGCGGTGCTAACTGATCGCTTTAAGCGATTTCGAGCTCCCTCGATCCGACTGTCTCCCAACAGATCTGTTGCTGATTCCCAACCATGTCTGCTACTACCGACCAAATTCTCGAGTCACTGAAGACTCTTTCCCTGCTTGAAGCTTCCGAGCTTGTCAAGCAGATCGAAGAGGCCTTCGGTGTGTCCGCTGCTGCTTCTGCTGGCGTGATGATGGCGGCTGCCCCTGCAGCTGCCGCTGAAGCCGTCGAAGAGAAGACCGAATTCGATGTCATCCTCGATGGCTTCGACGCTACGGCCAAGATCAAGGTGCTGAAGGCTGTCCGCGAGGCCACTGGCCTCGGCTTGGGCGAAGCCAAAGCTCTTGTGGAAGCTGCTCCCACCCCGATCAAGGAAGGCATCGCCAAAGGCGAAGCTGAAACCATCAAGAAGGCCGTGGAAGAAGTGGGCGGCAAGGTTTCCATCAAATGATGGCCCTGGCCAGGCTTTGGCCTGGCCGCCTCCCCTTCACATCAGCCGGTCCCTGCGGGGACCGGCTTTTTTGATGGCCAATAAAAAAGCCCCGCCAAAGGCAGGGCTTGAGAGTTAGAACGGTTTCCGGGAGTCTGTCCTCGTTTCGACCCCAGAAAGTCGTTCTGCACTCCTCACACAAATAGACCTTAAGGGCGGGCTAAGGGGCTAACCAGGGAGTGGGGCCTGTCTTGCAACTGTCACTCCCGGTAGGGAATCACCTGGAGGGCAACAACGTCACCAGGTCGCAAGCGGCTGGTTGGCAAGGGGCCGGTTTGCTCGGGCACTGGCTGCACCGGTGGGGGCGGCAGGGGCGTGGCGTCCCAGCTGGCGGCCTGGGCGAAGGGCAGCAGGGCACCAGCCCCGATGGCCAGGGCGGCGCTAAGTCGGCTGGCCAAGACACGCCATGGGCCGACTCGGTAAGTTCGGGGGGCGCAGGGTTCGGTGGCTCCGGCCATGGTTCCGGCTCCAGGCCCGGCAGGGCTTCGGGGTTTGCAGTTTTATTTAACGAACCTTGGGGGGTTGTCCAGTGGCCGCTGAGCCGGTGAGGGTTGTGGCGGCGGCCTGTGATGGGGCCTGCAGTGGCAATCCGGGCCCAGGGGGTTGGGGTGCCTTGCTGCGCTTTGAAGATGGCTCGGTACAGGAGTTTGGTGGGTCCGATCCAGCGACCACCAACAACCGCATGGAGCTCACGGCGGCGCTAGCGCTATTGGAGGCCCTCAAGGCCCTGCCGCGCCATCCCGATTTAGCGATTCGGACCGACAGCAAATATCTGATCGATGGCTTCAGCAAGTGGATCCAGGGCTGGAAACGCAAGGGCTGGCGCACGGCTTCCGGCAGTCCAGTGCTGAACCGCGATCTCTGGGAGCCGCTCGACCAAGCCCGGTTGGGCGGCGTGCGCCTCATCCATGTGAAGGGCCATAGCGGTGATCCCGATAACGACCGTTGTGATGTCATTGCGGTGGCCTTCTCTAGGGGCCAGAAGCCGGCCCTGGCGGCAGGGGGCGTTGGTTCTATCGCTTGCCCTGCAGATGCGGCTCCGCCTGCGGATCCAGCTCCCGGGGCTGATTTGGCCCCTGCTTCGCTGCGCCAGTTGCTCACCCGCCTGGAGCTGGCTGATCGCCTGGCGGAGCGCGACTATGGCTTGAGCCTGGTGGAACTGGCCCAGCTGGTGGAGATGCCCTTGAAGCAATTGGAGGGCAAAACCGAGGCCTGGACTTGGCGGGATTGGCTGGTGCAGCCCGCCGATGGGGGGCGTTGGCGTTTGGCCCGTGCCGCGGGAGGATTGGGGCTAAGGGAGTAGGTCGGCGAGATGGCCAATGGCGCGCGTTCAACCGGCATGCTCTACGAGCGTTTTGTGGGCCCCCTCTTGGCGTCCGATGGGGGCGCCGATGCGGAGCAGCTCAGCCAGCTCACCCTCACGGCCTTGGGCCAGGCCTCCTTGCGGCGGAGCTGGCCCCTGGTCAGTGGCTCCTTGGCGGGCCTGGCCGCGGAGTTGCAACGGCCCGATCCCCGGCTGGAGCAAACCCTGTTTGGTTGTCGGTTCAGCAATCCGGTGGGCTTGGCCGCTGGGTTCGATAAAAACGCCGTCGCGGCTGGGATTTGGCATTGCTTTGGGTTTGGCTTTGCCGAGCTGGGCACGGTCACTTGGCACGCCCAGGTGGGCAATCCCAAGCCGCGGCTGTTTCGCTTGGCGGCCGAGCGGGCAGCGCTCAACCGGATGGGCTTCAACAACACCGGTGCCCAGGAGGTCAAGCGCACCTTGGAGCGCCAGCACTTGGCGCCCCCGGGCCAGCGGCCGGCGGTGCTTGGCATCAATCTCGGCAAATCCAAGATCACGAGCCTTGATCTCGCGCCAGACGACTACGCCTCATCGCTCGAACTCCTGGCCCCTTTGGCCGATTACGCGGTGATCAATGTGAGTTCGCCGAACACCCCTGGGCTGCGGGACCTGCAGGAGGAGGTGCTGTTGCGCCGGCTTGTGGAGCGCCTCAGGCGACTCACGGCTTGCCCGCCCCTGCTGGTAAAGATCGCCCCCGATCTCGAAGATGACGCCATTGACGCGATTGCGCGGATGGCCTACGAGGAGGGTCTTGCCGGGGTGATTGCTGTGAATACCAGCATCAATCGATTCGGTTTGGAGAACCGCCCCATTGTTCAAACCGGCGGCACGTTGGCCACGGAGGCTGGTGGCCTCAGTGGTGCTCCGCTGCGCGGCAGGGCCCTCGAAGTGCTGCGCCGCTTGCGGGCCACGGCTGGCCCCGCTTTGCCCTTGATCGGGGTGGGCGGGATTGATTCGCCCCAGAGCGCCTGGGAGCGGATCACGGCGGGGGCTTCCTTGGTGCAGCTCTACACCGGTTGGATCTACCAAGGCCCGGTTTTAGTGCCCCAGATCCTCGAAGGTTTCAGCCGCCAACTGGATAGCCATGGGCTTGCCCACCTCGGCGAGGCCGTGGGCTCTGGATTGCCATGGCGGGATTGAGAGTCGCCGTGTGGGGCCCCCTGCGATGACGTCCGCGATCCAAGTGGAGGAGATCCCGGCCCTGATCCAGGAGCGGCTTCGCCAGCTGCAGCACCAACTCTTTCCCCAGAGGCTGCGCCTGCAGATTGACGACCATGGGCTCAGCGCCCAGCTGCTGACTAGGGGCAAGACCCCCCTGCCCCCTCCCGTGCAGGTGCCCTTGCCGGCTGGAATTTGCCGTCAAGGGATTCCCCAGAACGGGGCCGCCTTGGGGGATTTCATCGGGGATTGGCTGCTGGAGCTCGGGCTGGTCGCTTGCCAGGTGGAGGCGGTCTTGCCCGGGGCTGTTTGCCAATGGCGCGTTGTGACCTGGCCCTTTGATGACCAACCCGACGACCCCCTCCAGGCCCTGCGCCAGCTCCAGATTGACCTGGGGGAATCCCTGAAGCTCGAGCACTCTTACTTGGGCTGGCAGCCCCTGCCGCCGGGCCCTGGGGCCCAGGCGCGCACCTTGCTGGTAGCGGCCCCCAAGCCCGTGGTGCAGGCCTGGCAGGAGGTGTTCGCGGTGGCCGGGGTGAGCTTGCAATGCCTGATCCCGGCCCAGGTGCAGCAGTGGAGGGCCCTCCAATCGCTGTGGGGCGATGACACCAGCTCCGAGCATTGGTTTCTCGAACTTGGCGTCGAGGGCAGCCGGCTGTGGCTGGTGGTGGATGGGGTTCCCGTGGCGGATTGGCCCTTGCCCGCCTGCCCCCCTGGCGCCGGCCCCGATCCCGCCTGGGCCGAGGCCTTGAGCCGTTGTCAGTTGTTTTGGCGCCAGCAGGCTGGGCCCCCCCTGCAGCAGGACCCGCCTGCCGTCCAGCGCTGGTTCTGGTACGGCCGGCCTGAATTGGCTGGGCCTGAACCAGGTGGCTCTGAGCTTTGGGGGCAGCCCTTGGCGGCCCTGGTGCAGCCCTGGCCCCTGGAGCAGGTGTCGCTAACCGATCGGGTGCCGGGCTGGGATCCCGCCGTCCCCGGGATGGATCTGCTCCAGGAAACCAGGGGTGATCAGCCGGGCCAGGCCGCCGGGGCCGCGGATTGGCAGCCACCCCTGCGGCGGGGCGCGGCCATCGGCGCTGCCTTGGTGGCGGCGATGGGGCTGGTGGCTGGCGGTTTGGTGGCGATTCAGGTGGGCAACCAGGCCGAGATTGACCGCCTGCTGCCGGTGCAGGCCCTGGCTGATGGCTTGCAGGCCAGGCTTCAAAGCGAGCGGCGGCGGCTGCGCCTGCTGCAGCGGGGCAACCAGGCCTTGGCCGATGGTTTGGTGGCGGTGCGATCGGGCTCGGCCCTACTGGAGGATCTGCGCCGCCGCACCCCGGCCGGGGTGCAATTCACGGAGGTGAAGGTGGAGCCTGCCTTGCTTCAACTCAAGGGCAGGGCCACCGATCCCCAGGCCTTTGGCCGGATCAATGCCCTGCAGTTGGCTCTGCAGGCATCGCCGTTGTTCCAGCCCCAAGGGGTGCAGTTGGTCAAGGCCAACCGGGATGAGGCCCCGTCGGGCTCTGGAACGGCAGCAGGTGCTGGGGCGCGGGGGCGCCAACCGGTGGTGTTTGAGCTCACGGCGACGTTTGCGGACCGCCCAGCCCTGTTGGATGGGGAGCAGTTGCGGGCGTTGGGAGCCGATGGCATGGCCCAGCGCCTGCTGTTGCTCCAACGGGCGGGGGTGCTGCCATGACCCCCCTGGAACGGGCAGCATTTTGGTTGCCCCTGTCGGTGGGCGCCCTGGTAGCTGCCTTGGTGGGGGGCGGACTGGTGGCCCCCCAGTGGCAGCAATGGCAGCAGGGGCAAGCCCGGCTGGCGACCCTGCGGGCCAGTGAAGCCCAGGTGCCCCTGCTCAGGCGCCAGTTGGCGGTGCAATTGGAGCAGCAGGCCAAGGCGGAGCACCAGCAGGAGCTCCTGGTGCAACTCATTGGGGGCACGGGCGACCTGGCCACCGTGTTGGCCCAGGTGGATCGGGTGGCAGGGCTGACGGGCGTGCAGCTGGACCTTTACGAACCCCAGGGGGCCGCCCCCGAGCCCCCGGCCAAAGCTGGGGCAGGGGCCGAGGCGAAAGCGCCACCCCCGCCAGACCCCCTGGCGGTGGAAGGCCTCGAGCGGCAAACCGTGCTGCTCGCCGCCAAGGGCAGTTTCCCCCAGGTCTTGGACTTTTTACGGCGGATGGAACGGCTGAACCTGTTGGTGGTCCAGAGCGATCTGCAACTCGTGCTGGATGATCTCAAAAATGGCGCCCCGGCAACGCCGGCCCCTGATGGGGCTCCCCCTGGCTCGCAAGCCCCCCAGCCGGCCCAGGGCAAGCAGCCCGTCTTGCCCAGCGGGCCCACCGAGGTGGTGCTCAAGCTGAATGTGTCCCTCTATGGCCGGGCGCTGGGGCCAGCGAAAGCTCCCAAGAGCACTCTGGCTGCTCCGGGTTAGTAGCGATACCATCCGCCCATCAAGGTGGGTTTGTGGTGCATCGCGTTTCAGGCTGGTCCCATCGGCTTTTCGTGGCTGC
>CANHGA010000033.1 GCA_947460085.1 Synechococcaceae cyanobacterium | reverse complement strand
TCCTGGGGACCAAGCCACAGGGCCCCATTCACCAGCACAAACAACCAACTCACCAAGCCAAACAACAGGCCATTCCAGAGCCAAGGGGAGCGCATCCACTCCCTCAGCCTCGGCTTCCAGCGCCAGATATCGAAACGCAGATTGCTTGGGCGGCTTAGGAGCCAAAAGACATCTTCTGGCAGGAGATCGGGCAACGCACCGTGAACGGCGGAGGCCTTGGCCTGCAGCAGCGCCCGGTTGATCACCACATCCAGTTCCCGCAGGTTGTTGGGGAAGTCGTGGCTTTGGAGTCGCTTCACCACATTGGCGGGCACCTGGGGTGGATTGGGCCAGCCCAATTGGCGGGCACGGCGCCGCAGGGAGTAACCAATCCAATCCCCCAGGTCTTGGCGGCGCACCCGTAGGGGAGGTACCCGGATTTGGTCGCAGAGACCTTCCAGTTCCGGCACACTCGCCTCGGCGGTGAACAGCAACCGACCTTGAAATGGTTCGCTGCAGCCGGGCCATTGGCCCGTGCGGGCCAGCTCAATCAACAGGGCCCGTAGCTCGGGGGCAGCGGCATCGAAGCGATCCAGCAGCACACATCCCTGACCGATGCACTCCAGCAACGGCGGCCCCTGGCTTGGGGAACCGTGAAACAACTCACCGCCATCGGCGCGCAGCAGGCTGGTGTCGACGCGAATCAAGACATGGCGCCGGTCGCTCGAGCCGAAATGGACAAGCGCAGCCAGGTTGTCCTTTTCCAGCCCAGGCTCGCCACTAATCAGCACAGGCCGCCGCAAAGGGTCCTGAGCAGCCTTGGCCAAAGCTGCTCGAAGCTTGACGGCGTAGCGACTGCCCCCAACCACGCCACGCCGGGCTGAGCCCACCAGGTAGGGAGCCAGGCGGCGCAGGGCAGGAGCGTCAAGCTCCTGGGTTGGGGAGGTCATGGAGACGGTGGGCTTGGGGGTGGTGACCAGAGATGTCCAGCTGCCCGGGGGGCAGCCAGTTCCGCATCAGAGGTTGCCGAGAGCGAGAGTTCAGTATCGACTCATTTTCGCCTTCAAGCTTGGGCGCCAAGCCATGCACCACGATCCGACAACGTCATCCTGAAAGCCATCGTGCATAGGCAATCAACTGGCGTAACTGGCATAGGCCTTTTCTTCGCACAACTCAGAGCCGTAGACCTGGTTGATCTGGCGCTTGAGGGCTGCACGCCTGTCGTTCTGGAGATACACCTGGCGAGCAAGTTCCACAAATTCGGCATCAAACTGGCCCTGCCTCTCCTTATCACGAATGGCATCTTCAATGGTCCAAAGTGATTGATTGATGCTCTTAAGATCTGAAAATCTCTCTTGCTCCACGGGAAACGCCAGATCCCCCAAGACCTGGCGCAGCAAAGACAATTCCTGCATCCCGTGGGCCAGTCCTTCACCACACAGGTGAAGGACCTTGATCTCCAGAATGGTGATCTTATCGAGCAATTCCCCCAGGGAAACTGGGATCAGGCAACGACAGCCAGTCATCCGCGGTGAGACTTGAAGATCTGCTCCGTGGGATGGCTATCACCCACCAAATCACTATCCATGCCGCCGAGGGATGGGCTGAGATCAACCTGGCTATGGACCTGATGCTCCTGGCCGCCCACGAGATCACCATGGCCGTGGCCCGTGGCACCAGCACCAGCCGCAGCACCAAAGACAACGGCATCGCCCGTGGAACAACCGCCGTGGGCGCCACCAGCATGGGAACCACCCAAACCGGTCAGCTGTTCTCCTTGGGAATCCTGAAAGGAACCAATATGGAACCGCTCAAGCTGGTCGTGGACATAGCGATTGATCTCCCGGCCGAGATCGCCATTGCGAATGGAATCGAGTTTTTCAAAAGCATTCTTTCCATCAAGGAAATCAAACAGGCTTTGGCCAATGGCCTGGGTGGAGCTGGACATAGAGTGTTATCCGTTGCGTAGGGATCGGAATCAGCCTTTGATTCCTTTCGGTTGACCCAATCAGCATCCGATCCGCTGCACATTCGTGACAAGGCATTTGTAAATTCATTTACCGACTTCACGCTGGGGAGGCGGCGATTGCTTGTCCCCCCATCAACGCCTGGAGCTGGCCAAGCACCTGCAGCAGCAGGGGTCGTGGCTTGCCGCCGCCGCGGCCTACGCCGAGCTGGCGGCGCTGGTGCCCTCGGACCACCGCTTCCTGGCCAACCAGGCCAATGCCCTGTGGTTGGCCGACCTGCCGGAAGCCGCCCATCGCTGCTATCGCCGAGCCCTAGCCCTTCAACCCGACTGCGCCATCAGCCTTCGCGGCCTGGCCAGCTGCCTGCGGGACCTCAACCAATTCGACGAAGCCCTGGAGCTCCACCAGCTCCTGGCCCAGCAAATCCCCCTGGCCTCCCCTGATGGCCAGGCCAATCTTTGGGCCCACAGCCAGCTGCTGATGGGCCTGGAGCGCTACGGCGAGGCCTTTGCCTTGATGGCCGCCCGAACCATCCCTCCCAGAACTGCCCCCACCCGAACGAGTCCCCCATCCCTGATGGGGGACCTGGTCCTGGTGAGCGACCTGATCCTGGTGAGCGAACAGGGCTTTGGCGACAGCCTCCAATTTGTGCGCTTCCTTCCCGACCTGGTGCGGCGGCGCCAGGCCGCTGGCCTAAAGGGAGGGGTGCAGCTGCTGATTGAACCGGCCCTAGTGAACCTGTTGATCGAAGGGCTGGCCTGGCTGAGCGATCCCCCCCGGATTCTTCCCAAACCCCCAGCAACGAGCAGAGCAAGCCAGGGCCTTTCCCTCCTCGAGCTCCCCCACGCCCTCGGCGGGGATCAGGCCCTGCCATCAGGGCTGGAAATGGGCTACCTGCGCTCCCCCCTCTGGAGTGGAACGCCCCGCTGGCTGCCCAGGGCCTCTTCGCAGACGGAGTGGGCCGCGGGCACCGGCCCAGCCATTGGCCTGGTATCGGCGGCGGGCCGCAAACTCGACGATCCCTTCTGCGCCCGGGAATACCAGAAGCGAACCCTGCCGGAGCGGGAGCTTTGGCGGCTCGTAGAAGGCCTCAAGCAGCAGGGAGCCCTGATTTACGACCTGCAATTCGGCTCCGACCAGGCCCGCCACCGGGCCCTGGCCCTGGAGCTGCTGGATCCGGGCCTCTCCCTCGAAGGCTTTGCCACCACCGCCCGGGTACTGGCCCAACTGGATTTGGTCATCACCGTGGACACGGCCATGGCCCACCTGGTGGGGGCCATGGGGAGGCCTGGCTGGGTACTGCTGCCCTGGAGTGCCGACCCCCGCTGGCTCAGTGCAACGCCCACAACACCCTGGTATCCGAGCTTGCGCCTGTTTCGCCAGGGACGTGGGGGCGACTGGAACGGCGCTGTCGATCAGCTGTTAGCAGCCTTCCGCGATGGATTCCCTCCCTACGGTCAAAGGTGAGCTCCCCCGCCTTGTCCAGCCATGGCAACTTTGCTCCAGCGGTTGGGCTGGGGCCGTCCCCACCACCGGGAGCCCCCCCCCTCGGTTCACTTCAAGAACCAGGGCAGCGAAGGGATCTCCAAGGGGGTCAACGGCACAACGAACCATCAAGACCCCGACGGCCACCTGGGCCTGGAGCCCTCGGACCAGGTGATCACCCCCTGGTCGGTGGCCAGGCTCGATGCCATCGCCACGGCCGTGATCGAGCGCCCCGACCAGGCAGCGCTCGAATCCGCTCGCTCGGCCCGCACCTGCCTGAGCCGCCTGTGGCTGGCAACGCCGGTGGACGGCCTCGAAGCCCTGTTTGAGGGGGATGTTGGTGCGGTGTATCGCAAGTTTTTAAAGGGAGTTCTGCCGGCCCTTCCCCTTGACGGGGCTGAAACCGCCTGGAAAGCATCCCTATCCGAGTACCTCCTCGGCGGCTTTGAGCGGAGCGGCAGTCTCAACGTGCTGCTAGCCCTGCTGCCCTACATCGATCGGGAGGGGTTGCAGGTCACCGACCCCTTCCACCACCTACCCAGCTGGCTGCTACCCCTCTATGCGGAGCGGTGTGATCCAGCCATCGTCGACCCGCTGGAGCCAACCATGGCCCAATCCCTCCCCCGGCTCCAGCCAGGGCGGCCCATGGCCGCGATAGCCGCCAGCCCCCTGCCGATTTTGGCCCCCATCACCGGCGACGCCTGCATGGCCCTGATTGGCGATGCCGCCTTCCTCGGAAGGGTGAGTGCCTTGATCAACCTGTACGCCATTGACCCCCACGACCCCGAGGTGGGCCGCGACCTCAACCGCAGTCGCCGTCAAGTGGCCCAGGTCTGGCTCGACGTGCAGGCCGACCAACTGGAATCCCTCTACCGCACACCCTTTGGCCAACTCACCGACAATCTGATCGCCTCGGACTTCGCCAAGGACCCCCTCGGCAGCGACGACATCACCATGCGCCATCAGCTGGCCCAGGTGGCCTCCGACCTGCGCGATCCCCATGCCCTCAATGCCCTGATGGCAGCGCTGCTCTACTACCCCATCAAGCAGGTGAAGCTTCCAGATACCAAAGACCTCCTGCCGCCCTGGCTCTCCCAGGGACTCTCCCGACTCGGCGCAAACCTCGAGGGTGACTAGCGATGAAAGGGTGTTTAACGATGAAATTCCGACCAGACCAACCAGTAGATCAAGACAGCCAGTAGGGGTGTCAGCAGCAGGGGCAAGAGTGCCATCCCCCCCAACACCGCACCGGTTCGAAAACCGAGCAGCAGCACCAGGCAGACATCAGCCACCACCAGCACTGCCACCCAGGTCCTGGGCTCCTTGAGCAGGGCCCTGTGGCGTTGCCGCGCCCGCTGGCGCCGTCGCCGACCTTGGTCTTCCGGCGGCAAGAATTCAGCCCAATCCCAGCGTTCCATGGTTTAGCGGAATGGTTTATCGGAATCGTTAACGAAGCCGCTCCAGGCTGCGGCGCTTGTCCTCAAAGAAGGACGTCAACACACTGATGAACGGCCGCTCCCGCAGATGGATGTCGGCGGTGAGGGTCATCCCGGCCTTGAACGGCACCAGGCGGGTGCGGGCCACCAGGTTCTGGCGCGCCAGCTTCAGGGACACCGGAAAAAACAGGCCGCTGGCATCGGTGCCCAGGGTGCTTTTCATTTCTTCGGGGGTTAGGGCATCGGAGCCAATCCGCGTCACCCAGGCCGGCACCCGGCCGTAATCGTTCGCCGGATAGGTGTCGAGGGAGATATCGGCCTTCTGCCCAGGCAGCACAAAGCCGATCACCTTGCTCGGCACCAAAACCCGAGCCTCGAGGGAGTCCTGGGGCACCACGGTCATCACTGCCGTACTGGCTGCCACCACGCTGGTGGGATTGACCCGAAGATCGAAGACCACCCCGCTGGTGGGAGCCACCAACTGGCCAAACTGAATCTGCTGCTTGGCTTGGCGGATCTGGCCATCCAGGTCACTGACCTGGCGCAAGTTCGTCTCAATCCGCCCCCGAAAGTCGGCCTGGGGCCCGGCCTTGACCTGAATCAAATTGGCCTGGAACTTGGCCAGGGCGCGGCGTTCCTCCAGTAGCCGCGACAGCAGTTGATTGGCCGTATCACGCGTCTGCAATTCCTGGACGGCGCTCACCGCCCCTTTGCGGGAAAGGGCCTGGTAGCGGTTGGCGATGTCGTCGGAAGAGCGCCACGACTGCTCCAAGCCGGCGAGCCGTTGCTTGCTTTGCAGGATCTCCTGCCTGGCGGCTTGCTGGCGGCTGGTGAGGTCGGCGCTGTGGTTCTGCAATTCCAGGTTCTGGTTGCGCGTGAGGCTGCTCGCCGGCCGATCGCCGAGGGCAGCGGCGAAAATCTTGTTTTCGCTCAGCAAGCGACTGCGCACCGCCTCGGCCACGGTCAGCCGGCTGCGGGCTTCGCGCAGGTCAAAACGCACCAGCAGCTGCCCCTTCGTGACAGCCTCGCCCTCCCGCACAAGGATCTCGGCGATCACCCCGGCCACGGGGGCCTCCACCAGCTTCACCTTGCTGCCGGGCTGCAACTTGCCCTGCACGGCCACGGTCTCCCCGAGGGGGGCCACCAAGCTCCACACCAACAACAGGGCCGTGCCGCCCACAAAGCTCCACACGATCACCGTGGAAGCCCGCAGGCTCTTGCGCAGCAGCACGGGCTGGTTGAACTGCCAACTGGCGCTGGGCTGGGGCGCTGGACTGCCAGGTGGGCTGGGCGGTAGGCCAGAACCTGGGTGGCCGACGGGCTTGGTTGCGCCACCTCCGACCAGGTCCACCGGGGGCTTGGGTGGGGGCGACTGGGCCGGCTGCTTGGGCGACGGGGGAGCCATGTCAGAGACCCTGCTCGTGCTGTTGGCTCTGGTACAGGGCGTAGTACCAGCCCATGCGGGCCATCAACACCTGGTGGGTTCCGGCCTCCATCACGGCCCCCCGGTCCATCAAAACGATCAAGTCCGCCGGCTGGACCGTGGTCAGCCGGTGGGTGATGAAGAACACGGTGCGCCCCCGGAAGGCCTCCAAGAGGTTGAGGCACACCTGCCTTTCGGTACGGGCATCGAGGGCACTGGTGGCCTCGTCGAGGATCAGCATCCGCGGGTTCTGCAACACCGCCCGGGCCAGGGCCAGCCGCTGCCGCTGGCCGCCCGAAAGGCCGGCACCCCGCTCGCCCACGTCGGAGTTGTAGCCCTTGGGCAAGCCCATGATGAAGTCGTGGGCACAGGCAATCCGGGCGGCCCCAATCAGTTCGGCGGCGCTGGCATCGGGCTTGACCAGCAACAGGTTGTCGCGAATGGTGCCGTCGAACAGCACGGTGTCCTGGGGCACCACACCGATCTGGCGGCGCAGGGAATACAACTCCACTTTGTTGATATCAAGCCCATCGACGAGCACCCGCCCCGCATTAGCCCTGTAAAAGCGCGGTAGCAACTTCAACAGGGTGCTCTTGCCGCTACCGGAGCCACCAACCAAGCCTACAAACGATCCCGTGGGCACTTCGAGGTTGACACCATTGAGGATTGGCTCTTGATCTTCGCTATAGCTGAACACCACGTCGACAAACTGAACCCGACCCACCATCGGTGGCATCGGAATATTCTGGGATTCGGCCTGGCTTTGCTCCGTTGGCCGGTCCACCACGTCGGCCACCATCCGCAGGGAGGCCGTGGATTGCTGGAATTGCTGCCAGGTTTGCACCATCTTCACCAGGGGACCGGTGATGTAGCCACTGAGGATGCGGAAAGCGATAAAGCCGCCGAGGGAGATTTGGTTGCGCATCACCAGGAAGATGCCAACCCCAACCACGACCAGGCTGTTGAGATCTTGGATAAACCCGGCGAGATTGCCGAGGGCCTCCCGGGTGACCTTGAGTTTGAAGTCCTCGCCGATGAACCTGGAGTAACGATTTTGGAATTCCCAGCGGGTTTTGAGCTCGGCATTTTGGGATTTGATCGTCTGAATCCCAGTGATCGATTCGTTGAGATAGGAATAGGTTTTCACCGCCTCCCCCATGCTGCGGTTGATCTGGCCGCGCACCACCGGGTTGCTGACAATCGCCAAAATCAGCATTAACGGCACCGTGGCCAAGGTGGCCAGGGTCAACGGGATGCTCAAGGTGAGCAGGACCGCCAGATAAAGGAAGCTGAACAGAAAGTCCACCGTGGTGGTGATGCTCTGACCCACCAGGAATTCCCGCAGCCGATCCAGCTGGTGGAAGTAATGGATCACCTGACCCACCGGGCGGCTGTCGAAAAACCCTTGGGGAAGCCGCACCAGTTGATCCAGGATCGTCGACTTGGTGGCCTGGTCGATGCGGTTGGCAGTATCGGTAAAGATGTAGCCGCGCAGGGTCTTCAAGACCCCCCGAACCACAGCGGCCAAGAGCAGGACCGAGGAAATGCTCACCAGGGCATTGAGGTTGTCTTGGTGAACCACCTGGTCGATCAACTGCTGCAGCCCAAGGGGCGTCACCAGGTTGAGCAGATTGATCACCGTGGAGAGGGCCAGAACTTCCACCAGGGAGCGCCGGTGCTCCTTCAGGAAGGGGCCATACCAGGCCCAACTGAAGCGCTGCTGTTTGGCGTCATCCTTGCGCTGGAGCAGCAGCAAGGGCACCTTGCCGCCCAGGGCTTGGGCCAGCTCGGCTGCAGGCACGCAGATCGGTCCCAGTTCGGGCTCCAGCAGCCGCAGGCGACCATCGGGATCTACCCCCTCGAGGATCGCGAACTGACCGTCGCGCTCCAGCACCGCCGGCACCGGGACCCGCACCAACCGGTCCATCGGTAAGGGCGCCAACATCACCCGCAGACCCAGGGCATCCAGAAGCTCGCCCAGGTTCACCAGGTTCAGGGGGTCCTGGCGCTGCAACATGGCGATCACCCGATCCCCCAAGGCGTCGCGGTTGATCGGCACATCGAAGTAGTTGGCCAGCGTGGTGCAGATCGCCATGGGGATTTCCTTCGATCCACTGGCCCGGCGCAGGGAGAGCTCCCCGGGCATGGTGGGGGTCGGGGGAGGAGGTTCTGGCGAGAGGGCATAGGCCCCAGCCCCTTCAACGGCCCCCTGAATGGGGCTGGCCGCCAACGCCCCAGGGGCGCGCCCAATCACCAAGGTCTCGGCCCCGGTCGGCATGGCCGGGGGAGCTTGACCACCGTGGAGCGGTAGCCCAATCCAGCGCACCCATGGACTTCCGGGCTCGGGCGCGTCCGCGCCCTGGCCCTGGAGCCAAGGCTGGCCCAGCACACCTCCGCTACTAAAAAACCAATCGCAATCAGCGGCCAAGTCAGGGGTTTGGCCCTTGGGCGGCAAGCTGCGCACCCGGGCCTGCCGCAGCAAGGTCGACCAGTCGTGCTGGGTCAACATCGGACTGGCCTGCTCCCGGCCCACCGCTGCCAACACGTGGTGCACCTCCGCCCCTGATCCGTGGTTGGCGTACCACTCCTGCAAGGCGCCGTTCTCCTCGAGCCCATGGCTCCAAACCCCGGCAGCCAGCGCCAACACCTCTGCCTCGGTGGAAGCCCGCAGGTGCTCACAGGGGTCGTGGCGGAGCAGGCTGGTCCAACCACAGCTATCCCCCTGCTGGAGCGTTTCCACCGTGTGCAGTTCGCCATCGAGGGGGTCGACCGCCAGGGAGCGCAGGCTGCCGCTCAACACGAACAACACCGCATCCGGGAGCACGTCGGGGCGCAGCACGGTCTGGCCCAGCCGGTAGGTGCGCAACTCCAACGCCAACTCCAGGGCCGCAGCCTGGTCAAGGCTCAGGCAAT
Source organism: Synechococcaceae cyanobacterium (assembly GCA_947460085.1). Taxonomy (GTDB): domain Bacteria; phylum Cyanobacteriota; class Cyanobacteriia; order PCC-6307; family Cyanobiaceae; genus Cyanobium_A. Next base: position 4,162 of record CANHGA010000033.1, on the reverse strand, counting down.
CAAAGGGGCGATAGCTGCGCAGCAACTGGCCAGCCGCTCCAACCGTTGGTGGCCGTAGGGCGGAACTGCTCATGGCACCAGGGCCTCCCCAGGCACGGGAACCGGATCGAGCTCACCGCCTTGGAGGAGCACCTCCACCTGCTCGCCCAGCCAACGCTCAAACAGTTCATGCAGCATCTGGGCCCGGGTTGGGGCATCCAATTGGGCCGGCAGGAGCCTCTCCAAGCGCACCACCAACCAGACATCACCAATGGCAAAGGTGGGCCAGATCTGGCCTTCCCGTCCCACCCGCAGCCGCTTGACCAGCTCGGGGTGGGCCGCCGTCATCGCAATCGGGCCAATCAGACCGCCGGTTTCCGTCTCGGGCCCCTCACTGAACTGCTCAGCGAGGGAGCGGAAGCTGGCCCCCTCCTCCCGCACCCGCAGGTAGAGCTCTTCAGCGAGCGCCCGGTCACTCACCCGCAGCAGGGAATACACCACCCGATCCAAATCATCCTTGCGATCCAGGAAGCGGATCTCCACCTCCTCATCGAACCGCCACGCGCTCCAGCGCCGCAGCCGCTCGGCCAGGCTGGCGATGGCCAGCACATCCTCAGGGCCCAAGCCCCGGGCGGCCAACCAGGCCTGCCGCTCAGCTGGGGAGCTCCCCGCTTCGCTCTCCATCAAGGCCGAGGCCAGGGCCTCCTCCTCCTCCGGCGCCAGGGGCACCACCGCCGCCACGGCCTCCTGGACCTGGGCCCGGGCCAACTCCCGATTCAGGCCATGGCGGAGGATCAGCCGGTTGGCCTCCTCCACCGACAGCAGCGGCTTGCCAGGGGCAAGGGCAATGGCCCGCTCAGGGGCAACTCCAGAGAGGGTGGGTTGGGCCATCAGCCTTCCCCCCGCACGGGCAAGCCCACCTGGCGCAGGGCCCGGGCCATTAAGGCCAACCCCCGCTCGCGGCCATAGCGGCTGCGGCCATGGGCCAGGGCCGCAAGGCTCATCCGCTGCCACAGGTCGTCGCTATCCAGCAGGGCTGAGAGCTGCTCGAGCCATTCGGCCGGGGTTTCGGCGATCAACACCTCGTCGCCATGGCGGAGCTCCGTGCCCTCGGCAGCCACCGGGCTGAGCACCTGGGGAATCCCCCGGGCGAGGGCCTCGACAACCTTGCCCTTGAGGCCAGCCCCGCAGCGAAGGGGGGCGATGAACACCCGGTGCCTGTCGTAAATCGGTGCGGTACAGGCGATCCATCCCTCCACCCGCACCCCGGCGTGGTCGGCCCAGGCCTGGGCCTGCTCGGGGTTCAGGCCACTGCCATAGAGATGCAACACCAGGGCGGGATGCCGCTGGTGCACCAGCGGCCAAACATCCACCAAGAACGCCTCGATCGCATCGACGTTGGGGGGATGCCGATAGCTACCCAAGAAGGCCAGGCCTTCGCGGCCTGCCAGGGGGGCGGCTTCTCGGACCGTCTCCACGACCCATGGGCAAGGAGATGTGGCCGACCGGCCGAGGCTGTCGGTTTCAATCAGGCTCCGCTCCAAGGCGCTGTAGCTGAGGGTGAGATCGACTTGGGCCATCGCCTCCAGTTCGTCCCGGCGGGTTGAGGCCACCGCCTCCAGGGCCCGCTCGTGGGCCCCTCCTTCCAGCCCCGCCACCAGCGCCTGACGCAGCTCCCGGAGGTAGTGGAGATCGGCATTACAGAACAGCAACTTCGCCTTGGGGGCCTGCTCCTTGATGGCGGCAATGTGATCGCGAACGGTGGTGTAGCGGGTGATGTAGATCAGCTCAAATTCCCGGCCCCGGGCCCGCAGGAACTGCTCCACCGACAGCACAAAGGGTGCATGGATCGACTCAATGCCGCTGCGCTGGAGCTCTTCGCTATAGGCCCCCAACCAGGCCAGGTTGGCCGGCAAGAAGGTGACCTTCCAACCCAGGCTCTGGAGCAATCCCATCTCGTTGAGGGCGGCCTGGCTGCCCGCATCCCGATCCGGCTGGGGAGGGGCATGGTCGAGCACCAGGGCCCGGCCGATGATGCCGCGATCCTTCAGCCGTTCCGCCTCCTCCCTGGAGGGTTCCCCCGAGGGCAGCAGGGCGTGGTGCCACTTGGCTCGAAACAGGGGCGCATGGTCCAGTTGCAACCGTTTGACGCTTTGGGCGTCCGTGGTGTCAACGCCGGAGGTGGTGCCCTCATGGTGGACAACCCGGGCTAGGGGGGCACAACGCACCTCCAGGCCCATGGCCCTCACCTTGAAGGCCAAATCGGTGTCTTCGAAGTAGGCCGGAGCAAATTCGGGGCTAAAGCCCCCCACCTGGTGCCATAGGGCCAGGGGCATGGCCAGGGCGGCTCCGCTGACGTAGTCAACCTGGCGGGTATAGCTCACTTTTGGGTCGTAGGGGTTGCCGCCGCGGCCGTAATTCCAGGGCTGGCCCTCACCCCAGACAATCCCCCCCGATTCCTGCAGGCGGCCATTGGGAAAGATCAGCTGGGCGCCCACGAGTCCCGTAGCCGGCCAGCGGTAAAACGGCTCGAGCAGTTCCTCCAACCACAGGCAACAGGGCTGGGTGTCGTTGTTGAGCAACACCACGTACTCCCCGCGGGCCAAGCCCACACCGCTATGACAGGCCTGGTTAAAGCCCGTGGCCTGGCCATGGCGCACCAGCCGGCATCCCTCCACATCCCGGGCGAGGGCCTCCGTGGTGCCATCGCTCGAGCCGTCGTCCACCACGATCACCTCAAAGGGCACGCGGGTTGGGGCATAGGCCAGGGCCAGTAGGCAACGGCGCGTCACGCCGTAGTGGTTGTGGGCCGGAATGACAACCGAGACCCGGGGCTCCTCGCTGGTCGGCAAGGCCATGGGAACTCCCAACGGACTGCTTGCCGGCGGGTCTGCCCCCGCTGCCGCAAGCAGATGGTGCAGCCGGGGCAGCTCTGGGGAAAGGGGAGTCCTGGCTGCCTCAGCCCAATGCAACCAAGTCGTCAGGCTTCGATGCTGTTCCCGGACCAGGGGATTGAGCTGGTCTGGGAAGGGAGGGTGTCCGTGCTCCAGCAGGGCCGGCCAGGGGGTGAGCTCAAAGGGGGCCAGCTCAAGGCGGGCATCGAGGCTGATCCCCCCACCATCGAGAAGCTCGAGATGGTGGGGGCCGCCATCACAAACCTGGGCGGGAAGGGCCAGATGGAAGCGGCCCTGGCTATCGCACTGCAGCCGCTCCCGAATTGTGCCGTCGATCAGCAGAGACAACTCCTGGGTCGGCGGTCCCCAGCCGTGAACCCAGGGCCCTTCCAAAGGATGGAGGCCACCTGCGGCTCCAGTGCCACCGGCGCCTCCAGCCCCACCAACCCTGGCTGCACCCTGGCGCCCCAGGGCCTCGAGCTGGCGATAGCGCTGGGGATTGAGCCGCTGGGGGCTCCCACTGAGCTCCACCTCCCCATCGGGGGTCAGCACAAAGGCCCGCAACACGCTGCCCGTACCCCGCACCGGCAGGGGCAAGGGCAAGGGCCCCTCCACCAGGAAACCGCACTGGGCTGAGCGCCCCTCAAGCTCCAGCTCAGGCCTATAGCGGTTCGCCGCCACCTCCGCCATCGGCCAGCTCTGGGCTGGAGGCAGCAGGTCCTCCACCACCAGGCGCACCTGGGCTGGCGCCTGGTGGTCGGGAGGCGCATCGGATGGCGCAACAGAACAGGCCCAACCACTCAGTTGGCCGCCATCCATCAAGTCATCGAGCCGGCCAGCCCAGGATCCCCGCAGTTGGGGGGCAATCGCCAACGGGAGGCTGGTTGGCACGGAATAGGGCCTTCATCGGGGAACGATGTCCACAAACTATTGATGCCCCACGGGATAGGGCTCCGAGATGCAGGAGCGCGAAATGAAGGCCGTTGAAGTGCTGCGCAAACAGGACGTGCTGCGCAAGCAAGCAGATGGCCAGTCCCCAGCCCTGGGGATCTGGCTGCCCCTGGAGACAATCTGGGAGATACCCCTCAGCGAACCCTCCCGGTTGGTGCTGTGGCGCTATCTGCTCACCCAGCTCGACGATGGCAAAGGCAATAGCTACGGGGATAGCGGTGGGGATAGCGATGTTCGCGCCGCCCTTTTGGCGTCCCTCTGCGGGCTCGAGCCCCTGGTGGCCTGCCAGCACCTGGAGCACGGAGGCTGGGACGCCGCCGAGGGCGACTGGTGTGCAG